>NZ_ANAZ01000054.1:0-32433 GCF_000340985.1 Nocardiopsis valliformis DSM 45023 | reverse complement strand
TGCGGGGCGAAGTTCTCCGAGGCGATCATCTCGAGGGTGTCGCGCTGGCGGGCCAGTTCGGCGTCGACCGCCGCCGCCACCTCGGGGTCCAGCTCACCGAGGGTCTGGTTGAGCAGGTTGTCGCTGGTCATGTTAGTTCTCGCCTTCGGTCAGCTTGGTGTACTCCTCGGCGGAGAGCAGATCCGCGGGCTCCTCGGAGACGCGCACCTTGAACAGCCAGCCACCGGTGAAGGGCTCGGAGTTGATGGTCTCGGGGGCGTCTTCGAGGCCCTCGTTGACCTCGACGACCTCTCCGCTCACGGGGGAGTAGATGTCGCTGACGGACTTGGTGGACTCCACCTCGCCCGCGGTCTCCCCGGCGGTGACCTCGCTGCCGACCTCAGGGGTCTCGACGTAGACGATGTCGCCCAGCGCCTCGGCGGCGAACGCGGTGATACCGACGGTGGCGATCCCGTCCTCGACCGCGATCCACTCGTGTTTGGCGGTGTAACCCAGCTCCGTGGGAACGCTCACTTCAACTCTCCTTGGAGGTGTTCCATTTGTCTGCCGTGCGCCCGTACGGCGACCCGGCCCGGCCTACGCCTGGTCACGCCCCGGCCGTGCCGGTTCCTCATGGGAATCCAGCCGTCGGTGCGTGCAGGTCGTCGGGGCCGCGCGGTGGCGGCCCCCGTTTCCTACGGCTGTCGCTTGTAGAACGGCAGCTCGACCACGTCGACTTCCTCGCCCCGGCCGCGCACGTCCACGGTGAACGTGCCGGTCGAGGTGTCGAGGTCGCCGTCCACGTAGGCCATGGCGATGGGGCGGCCCAGGGTGGGGGAGGGGGCGCCGCTGGTGGTGACTCCGATGACGGCTCCGTCGCGCAGCACGTCCTGGCCCTTGCGCAGCGGGCGGCGGCCGCGGCCGGCGAGACCGATCAGGCGCCGTTCCCGGGAGGTGCGTGAGGCCTCCTCCAGGGCGGCGCGGCCGACGAAGTCGCCCGGCTTGTCGAGCTTGACCACGCGGCCCAGACCGGCGTCGAAGGGGGTGAGGTCGGCGCTGAGCTCCTGGCCGTACAGCGGCATCCCGGCCTCCATGCGGAGGGTGTCGCGGGAGGAGAGTCCGGCCGGGACCAGTCCGTGCCGGGCACCCCCGGCCATCAGGGCGGCCCAGATCTCGGGTGCCTTGTCGGCGGGCTTGACGAAGATCTCGAAGCCGTCCTCACCGGTGTAGCCGGTGCGGGCGAGCAGGACCGGAACCCCGGCCACGGTGTGCTCGTACCCGGCGTAGTAGCGGATGTCGTCGAGGTTGGCGTCGGTGAGCGGGGCGAGGATCTCGACCGCGCGCGGGCCCTGGATCGCGATCAGCGAGTAGGCGGCGGACTCGTCGGTGACCTCGACGTCGAAGTCCGAGGCGCGCTCGGCCAGCGCGGAGGCAACCACCGGCACGTTGGCCGCGTTCGCCACGACCAGGTACTCCTGCTCGCCGAGCCGGTAGACGATGAGGTCGTCCAGGACCCCGCCGTCCTCGGCGGTGATCATGGTGTAGCGGGCGCGGCCCACCTTCACCTTGGACAGGAAGCCGACCAGTGCATGGTCGAGGGCTTCGGCGGCCTGCGGGCCGACCAGCCGGATCTCACCCATGTGGGAGAGGTCGAAGAGCCCGGCGGCCTCACGGACCGCGGTGTGCTCGGCGGTCTCGCTGGCGTAGCGGAGCGGCATCAGCCACCCGGCGAAGTCGACGAGGGTCGCCCCGGCCTCTTCGTGGATCTTGTGCAGCGCGGTGACGCGCGGCGCGAACGTGGGCTCTGACATGGGCACTCCCGAGAGGATGGGCGTCGTGTCGTGCGATAGGCGTTGCCATCCTCCCCCTCTGTCATGGGTGCCTGAGAGCTTCACCGCGCGCTCGGCGTGGTTTGCACCTTCGGCGAGGGAACGTGTCCCTGCTTTCCAGAGTGGTCTCGCCCGTACGGTCCGGTGTGCCTGAGAGGTTGTCATCGGGGAGGGATTGCTCCTTCGGCGGCCCACGCTGGATACGCGGACTCTCTCCCGTACGGGGTCAGCAACACGTTCAGCCTAGCAGCGGCGACACAGGGCGCCCAAGACTGGCCAGCCGGTTGTGGACAACTGCCGCCCAACCGACCGAACCCAGCCCCAGTGGGTAACCGCACGGGTTAGCTTTGTGGGTGGACGTTCCGTCGATCAGCCTGTGGAGGAGACGAGTGCGCACCGACACCGAACGCGCTACCGCGAGGCCGGGGCGTGCCCCCGGCCTCTTCGCCGTCGGCGCGGCCGGGTGTGCCATCACCCTGCTGGCCGGCGCCGCCTGCGGAGGTTCCGAGGAAGAGAATGGACCCGACCAGGGGACCGTCGGCAACCCCATCCAACTGGGCGACGTTCAGACCGTGGAACGCGAGGACCTGGAAGCGGTCTTCGCCGAGGCGGGGGTGACCGGGACTTTCGTCCTCTTCGACGCCGGGGACCGCTCCGCGGTCGTGGTGAACCCGGAGGGGGCGCGCGAGCGCGCGGTGCCCGCCTCCACGTTCAAGCTGCCGAACACGTTGATCGCCCTTCAGACCGGCGAGGTGGCCGACGTGGACGAGGTGATCTCCCCCGAGGACGGCGAGGAGCTGAGCCTGCGCGAGGCCCTGCCCACCACCGACGTCCCGGTGCACCAGGAGGTCGCCGACCGGATCGGGCACGAGCGGATGTCCACCTGGGTGGACCGCTTCGACTACGGCAACCGCCAGGTGGGCGAAGAGGGCGAGATGGGTCGCTTCTGGCTGGAGGGTCCGCTGGAGATCTCCGCGCTGGAGCAGGCCACCTTCGTCGCCGAGCTCGCCCGCGCGGAACTGCCCGTGGACGTCGAGCACCAGGAGGCCCTGCACGAGCTGCTCAAGGTGGAGGAAGGACCGAACCACGAGCTCTTCGGCCGGACCGGCCTGGGCGTGAACGTGGACCCCGTACCGGGCTGGTGGGTCGGCTGGGTCGAGCACGGCGACCAGCTGCACACGTTCGCCCTGCGCCTGGAGGTCGAGGGGGAGGACAACGCCGAGCAGCGCGAGTCCCTGGGCCGCGAACTCCTGGTGGCCCTGGAGGTCCTGCCCGCGGAGTAGACCGCGCCGGGGCCCCGGGAACGCGGTCAGGGGTCGCCGGGGGAGCGGAGCTGGATTGGGGTGTCCACCTGGATCGCCATCCGGGGTTCCGAACAGCTGGAGGCCACCGGCTTCACCGGTTTCGGCGCCATCGTCTGCTTCATCCTGCTGGCGTTCCTGATCAACCTCTTCATCATCTCGGGCTCCGCCCAGTGGGCCCTGTGCGCCTCTGTGTTCGTGCCGATGTTCGCCCTGATCGGCTACGAGCCCGGGTTCGTCCAGGCGGCCTTCCGGATCGGTGACTCCCCCTCGAACGTGCTGTCCCCGCTCAGTCCCTGCGTGGTGATCATCCTGGGCTTCCTGCGCTAGTACGAGCCCAAGGCCGGAATCGGTAGCGTCATCGCGCGGGCCCTGCCCTTCTGGCTGACCTTCCTGGTGCTCTGGACCACCGTGCTCGCAGTGTTCTACTTCGCCGGTCTGCCGGTCGGCCCGGGTATGTACTCGCACATCTGATCCACACCAACCCCGAAGGAGACCTTCCATGACCGGCGCCAGGACCCTGTACCGGGACCTCACCCTCGTCGATGGCACCGGCTCCGCGCCGGTCGCGGACGCCGCGGTGCTGGTCGAGGGCGGTGTGATCGCCTACGCGGGGCCCGCGGCCGACGCGCCGGAGCCCCGACCCGAGGACACCGTGGTGAGCCTGGGCGGGCGCACCCTGCTGCCCGGGTTCATCGACACCCACGTGCACTTCGGGTTCGCCGACGGCCGTGCCCTAGCCGCCAACAACTCCGGGGTCTCGCGCAGCCTGCACGCCTTCGAGTCCGCTGAACGGATGCGCCTCACCCTGGAGGCGGGTGTGACCGGCGCCCGCGACCTCGGCGGGGCCGATGCCGGGTTCCGGATCGCCCAGGAGCGGGGCCTGATCCGGGGCCCGCGGCTGAGCATGGCGCTGCGCCTGATGAGCCACACCGGCGGCCACGCCGACTTCACCTTGCCCTCGGGCGCCAACTCGCACGACTGCGAGCACACCGCTGCCGAGATCGCGGACTCTCCGCAGGAGGTCCGGGTTGCCACCCGCCGTCTGGTCCGGGACGGCGCCGACGTGATCAAGGTGTGCGCGACCGGCGGGCTGTCCAGCCCCTCCGACGGCCCCACGGACGAGGGGATCACCGAGGAGGAGATCAGGGTGATCGTCGACGAGACCGCCAAGCACGGCGGGCGACCGGTCGCCGCACACGCCCAGGGCGCGGCGGGGATCCGGAACGCGGTGCGCGGTGGGGTGGCCAGTATCGAGCACGGCTACCTGATCGACGACGAGGGCATCGACCTCATGCTGGAGCGCGGCACGTTCCTGGTGCCGACCCTGACCACCTTCGACTTCGAGGACCGCATCCACCTCATGTCGCAGAAGTCGATCGACACCAAGCGCGCCCTGGCGGATGAGACCTACGAGCGCATCACGCACGCGGTGAGCCGCGGGGTGTGTGTGGCGATGGGCACTGACGCTGGTATCTCCGAGCACGGCCGCAACCTGCGCGAACTCGCCCAGCTGGTGTCCGTGGGGCTCTCGCCCATGCAGGCGATCGTGGCGGGCACGGGCAACGCCGCCGAGCTGCTGGGCGCGGCCGACCGGGTGGGCACGGTCGAGGCGGGCAAACTCGCCGACCTCGTGGTGTGCGAGGGCGACCCGCTCGCGGACATCGCCCTGCTGGGCGACCGCGCCAACATCGTGCTGGTCGTTCAGGACGGCGAGGTCGTCAAGGACACCCGGGCCTGAACCCGTGCACAAGCGATGGGGCCTACGCGGTATCCGCGTAGGCCCCATCGCGTCGGTTGTGCGGAGGTCGTGCGTCAGGCGGCGTTCTTGCGGCGCCGGCGGACGGCCTCGGCGAGGTTCTCCAGGACGCCCTCGGTGGTGTCCCAGCTCATGCACTTGTCGGTGATGGACTGGCCGTAGGTGAGCTCGGCCGGGTCGCCCAGCTTCTGGGCGCCCTCCTCGATGTAGCTCTCCAGCATCACACCGATGATGCCCTTCTGACCCTCGGCGACCTGGGCGGCGATCTCGCGGGCTACCTCCGCCTGGCGGACGTGGTCCTTGCCGCTGTTGGCGTGGCTGGCGTCGATCATCAGACGGCGCGGCAGCTTGGACTTCTCGAGGACGTCCAGGGCCGCGCTGACCGAGGCAGGGTCGTGGTTGGGGCCGCTGCGGCCGCCGCGCAGAATGACGTGGCAGTCCGGGTTGCCCTCGGTGACGACCACGGAACCGGCGCCGGCCGGGTCCACGCCGAAGAAGGTGTGGGAGGCGGCCGCCGCGCCCACGGCGTCCACGGCCACCTGCACGTCGCCGTCGGTGCCGTTCTTGAAACCGACCGGGGTGCTCAGACCGCTGCTGAGCTGGCGGTGGACCTGGCTCTCGGTGGTGCGGGCGCCGATCGCACCCCAAGAGACGACGTCGGCGATGTACTGCGGGGTGATCGGGTCGAGGAACTCGGTGCCCGCGGGCAGCCCCAGGGCGTCGATGTCGATGAGCAGCTTGCGGGCGGTGCGCAGGCCGCGGTGGACATCGTAGGTGTCGTCCAGGCCCGGGTCGTTGATCAGGCCCTTCCAGCCCACCGTGGTGCGCGGCTTCTCGAAGTACACGCGCATGACCACGCACAGCTCGTCGCTGACCGACGGGACCAGGGCCTTGAGGCGGCGGGCGTAGTCCAGGGCCGACTCGGTGTCGTGCACCGAGCAGGGGCCGACGACGACCAGGAGGCGGTCGTCCTCGCCGTCCAGGACACGCTTGACCTCGGAGCGGGAGCTCTCCACGAGGGTCGCGCTCTCCTCACCCAAGGGAAGCTCGGCGAGCAGGTCCTGGGGGGCGATGAGTGGCTTGTAGCTCGCCACCCGTGTGTCGTTGGTGCTCGTCATCGTCTCCCCTAGGTCCCGTCATGTTGATCGTGTGGCAACAGAACCGTAGCGCGGCCGGGCACGCCGGACGCGGTCGCGTCGGCAAATTCGACGGGAGTCGGGGATGGGAAAGGCCACATTCACTCATTGCGGAAGAGTTTGTCTCATTGGTTGAGACGCAAATGCGCGGTGGCCATTCCCGCCGAAACCCGGCGGGAGGTGCGGGCTCAGTCCTGCAGCCCCGGGAGGTCCTCCTCCCAGAACTCGCGCGCGTTGCGCGTGCCGTCGGTGACTGTGCCGCGCTCGGCCTCCGCCTGGCGCAGCTGCACTCGTCGAATCTTACCCGAGGCGGTCTTGGGCAAGGCGGTGAACTCCAGGCGGCGGACCCTCTTGTAGGGGGAGAGGCGGCCGCGGGCGTACTCCAGGACGGCGCGCGCGGTCTCGGCGTCGGGTGCCACGCCCTCGGCCAGGGTCACGTACGCCTTGGCCACCGACAGCCGCAGCGAGTCGGGCGAGGGCACCACCGCGGCCTCGGTCACGTATTCGTGCTCGACCAGAACGCTTTCCAGTTCAAATGGTGAGATGCGGTAATCCGAGGCCTTGAACACATCGTCGGATCGGCCGATATAGGTAATGTAACCGCGCGAATCCCGAGTGGCGAAGTCGCCGGTGCGGTACAAGCCGCGCTGGGTCACCTCCCGGGTGCGTTCGGGGCTGTCCGAGTAGCCGCGCATCGCGCCCACGGGTTCGTTGGCCAGATCCACGCAGATCTGCCCCGAGTCCGCGGCCTCCTCGGTCTCCGGGTCGAGCAGCACGATGTCGTAGCCGGGCATAGGACGCCCCACCGAACCCGCGACCACCTCCTGGCCGGGGCCGTTGCCGATGAGCAGGGTGGTCTCGGTCTGCCCGAACCCGTCGCGCACGGTGAGCCCCCAGGCCTCGCGGATCCGCTCCACGATCTCCGGGTTGAGCGGCTCACCGGCCGAGACCACCTCGCGCAACCCCACCTTCCAGGCGCCCGGGTCGGCCTGGAGCAGCATCCGCCAGGCCGTCGGCGGCGCGCACAGCGAGTCGGCCCGGCAGCGCACCACCGCGTCCAGCAGGGCCGCCGGGTCGAACCGGTTCTGCTTGACCACCAGCACCGTGGCTTCGGCGTTCCACGGCGCGAACACACTGCTGTAGGCGTGCTTGGCCCAGCCGGGCGCGGAGACGTTCAGGTGCACGTCGCCGGGTTGCAGGCCCAGCCAGTACATGGTGGAAAGGTGCCCGATCGGATAGGAGCTCTGGGTGTGCGTGACCAGTTTGGGGCGCGCGCTCGTGCCGGAGGTGAAGTACAGCAGCAGGGGGTCGTCGGGGGAGGTGCGGTGGGGCTGGGTGAAGTCCAACCCGGCGTGCTCGGAGTCCGGGTAGCTGAGCCACCCGTCCATGTAGCCCACGCAGATGCGCGTCCAGTGCCCGCTCAGGTGCTCGAACCGTTCGGTGTCGGCGGGCGAGCAGACCACGTGCGCGACGTCGCCCCGGTCCAGCCGGTCCACCAGGTCGCCCTCGGAGAGGTTGGTGGCGGTCGGGCAGACCACGGCACCCAGTTTGATCGCGGCGAGCAGGGTCTCCCACAGTTCGACCTGGTTGCCGAGCATGAGCATGATCCGGTCCCCCGGATGCACGCCCTGGCCGATGAGCCAGTTGGCCACCTGGTTGGAGCGCTCCGACAGCTGCCGGTAGGTGTGGTGGACCTCGGTGCCGTCCTCCTCCACCAACCACAGCGCCGTCCGGTCTGGGCGGGTGGCCGCCACGTGGTCGAAGTGGTCCAGCGCCCAGTTGAACTGCTCCGGCCGGGGCCACGTGAACTCCCGGTGCGCGGCCTCCTGGTCCTCCCGGTGCTGTAGGAGCAGGTCCCGCGCGGCGCGGAACTCCCGTGCCCCCTCGGTCATCTCTTTCGACATCGAAGGCCTCCGGTTCGGGGACGGCGCGCCGGGCGCACCGCCCACGGGCCCCCAGCCACCGGACGGGTGGCGGGACGGGGTGTGCCCCTGCGGTTCTACCCGCTCCGGGCCGTCCCGACCCCTCGACCCCTCACCGGCCCTTTCCTCCGCCCGACCCCGGCGTGGTCGGGGTCGGGCCGGGGACTTTCGCCTCACGGGGGCACCCCTAGGATGGTTGCCCATGGAGGAACTTCGCGGACACCACGCCCTCTGGCGTTTCGACGAGGAGAGCGTACGCGTCAGCTTCGGTACCGGACGCAAGGTTCCGGCCCTGTTCAAGGCGCTCGGCCAGTGCTTGGTTCCGCTGGCGGCCGTGCGCGAGGTGGAGTTCGACCCCGGCGACCGCAAGAACGGGTGGCGGATCCGGCTGCGCCTGGTTGACGGGGCAGACCCCTACGCGCCCCTGGAGACGGGGGGCGCCGCCCACGCCACCACGCCGCTGCAGCTGACCGGGCCGCACGACCTGGAACTGGTCGCCGAGTACTGCTCGGACCGGATCGCCGAGTTCGCCCGCTACGCCCGCGAGACCCTCACCGCACTGATGGAGCCCGTCCAGGTCGGTCTGGGGCTGGTGCCCGGACCGCCCTTCCAGGCGCGCACGGGGGAGGGCTCGGCAACCTTCGACGGGGACCGGCTGCGGCTCCAGTGGGACGGCTGGATGGCCAGTACTGCCAAGGGGCAGGAGAGGTCGCGCGAGTTCCCCTTGGCGGAGATCGAGTGCCTCCAGTGGTTCCCGCAGGTCGACTTCGACGAGGGCTCCCTGCGTGTGGTGCTGCGCGGGGTGACCCTGCCCGAGGCCTCCGGGCTGGAGCACGACTTCTTCACCCTGGCCTCGCACGGCCTGAAGGGCAGCGAGGAGAGCCTGTTGATGGCGGCCACCGTCAACGCCCACATCGCCCAGGCGGATGAGGTGACCACGCTGGAGGACGCCGGCGCCACCGCTGAGCTGGAGGCCGCGCGCCGGCCCGAAGACAGCGAGGCGGTTTTCGCCAAGATCCGGGAGCTGGGCAGCCTCCACGCCGAAGGACTGCTGACCGACAGCGAGTTCAGCACCAAGAAGGCCGAGCTCCTGGACCGGCTCTGACCCCGGTTCCGGCGAAAGCCATGCACACGGCCACGGCCGACACAGCCACGAACAGCGAAGAAAGGTCATCAGCCTTGCGCACCTTGTACCCGCCCATCGAGCCGTACGACTCGGGCATGCTCGACGTCGGCGACGGACACCGCGTCTACTGGGAGCTGTGCGGCAACCCCGCGGGCAAGCCCGTGGTGTTCCTGCACGGTGGCCCGGGCGGCGGCTGCACATCCGACCACCGTCGGCTCTTCGACCCGGAGAAGTACCGCATCCTCCTGTTCGATCAGCGCAACTGCGGTCGTTCCACCCCGCACGCCAGCCGCATGGACGTCGACCTGGCCACCAACACCACCTGGGCGCTGGTCGAGGACATCGAGCGCCTGCGCGAGATGGTCGGCGTGGACGCCTGGCAGGTCTTCGGCGGCTCCTGGGGCAGCTGCCTGGCCCTGGCCTACGCCCAGAAGCACCCCGAACGCGTCACCGAGCTGATCGTGCGCGGCATCTTCACCCTGCGCGACCAGGAGCTGCGCTGGTTCTACCAGGATGGCGCCTCGTACCTCTTCCCGGACCTGTGGGAGTCCTACCTGGCGCCCATCCCGGAGGAAGAGCGCGACGACCTGATCGGCGCCTACGCCCGCCGCCTGGAGTCCCCGGACCGGGAGGTGCGGCTGGCGGCCGCCCGCGCGTGGAGCGTGTGGGAGGGGTCGACGGTCACGCTGCGGCCCAACCTGGCGCTGCGCGAGCACCACGCGGACGAGGACTACGCGCTGGCCTTCGCCCGGATCGAGAACCACTACTTCCACAACAAGGGGTTCTTCACACCCGAGCAGCTCATCGAGGGCGCGGAGCGCATCCGGGACATCCCGGGCGTGATTGTCCAGGGCCGCTACGACGTGTGCACCCCGGTGCGCACCGCCTATGACCTGCACCGCGCCTGGCCGGAGGCGGAGTTCCACATCATCGACGACGCCGGTCACGCCTTCAGCGAGCCGGGCATCCTCGACCAGCTGATCGAGGCCACCGACCGCTTCGCGAAGTAGTGAAGCCGGGGTGAGGAAGCAGGGATGAGCGGGGGCGTGCCCGGCCTGGCACGCCCCCGCCGTGCGTTCTAGTAGCGGTACGGGGTCACGCAGTGGGAGCGGTCGACGCCGTCGAAGGACACCGAGCCGAAGAGGTCGTGCTCGGCCAGCAGGGAGCGGGCTCGCTCCCGGGACAGGTTCCGCGCGCCGAACGCGTCGGAGGTCCACAGGCGTTCGCCGATCCGGTCCAGCGCGCAGGTGCGGTCCTCGCCCTCCAGGTCGATCAGCCCCGGCACGGCGTCCGCGGACAGCCCGCGCAGGTACCAGGTGTCCACCGCCTCGAGGTCGAGGTCGTGGTGGCTCTCGGCGATGCGCAGGTCCGGGTTGCCGTAGGCGAACACGGCCAGGGCCACGGCGCCCAGGGCGACGGTGGCGCGCGGCAGCCACTGGGTCCGGCGGCCCAGGGCGTTGAGCACGCCCGCCACCAGGATCAGCCCGAACAGCAGCGCGCTCCATGCGATCCACGCCTCCGCGGCCACCCGCATCCGGGTCAGCCCGAACACGTCGATGTACAGCTGGAGCCGCATCATCGCCGAGGCCAGGATGATCAGGGTCAGGAAGCACAGGACGCCGAGCATCGAGTTGCGCAGGACCCGGGTGCCCGAGGGCTGGTCCGGGACCAGTCGCAGCACCAGCGCGACCACACCGAGCACGAGCAGGCTGACCGCCACCAGCTGGAAGAAGCCCTGGCGGGCGTACTCCGCGTAGATGACCCCGGCGACCCGCTGCACGTACTCGTCACCGCCGAACATGGCGGTGGCCTGGACGGCGAGGAAGACGGTGAACAGGGCGGCCAGGGCGCCGAGCGGCACCGTCCACACCCAGACCGGCCAGGGGTGGGCGGGCTCCTGCTCCTGGCCTTCCTGCTCTTCCTGATTCGGGGCCGGGACCTGGGGCGGGGCGCTCGGTTCGGAGCTGTCCGGGAGCGCCTCGACGAACATCTGGGGCAGGGATTCGCTCGGCTTCCGGTGGTGGCGCGCGGCCAGGACGGCGGCTCCGGTGAACAGCACGGCGAACAGCGCCGCGATCGGGTGCAGCCCGCCCAGGTTCACCTCGGGCGCGCTGAACAGGTTCTCCAGGTGGGCGGCGAAGATCGGGTCGGCGAAGGCGAACAGCGCACCGAAGACCACGAGCAGTCCGGCGGTCACCCCGGCGGTGACCAGCGCGGGCACGAACATTCGGTTCGACGCCTTGAGCCGGGCCAGCGGACGGCCGAGGAAGACCGGTACGGCGAGGGCGTTGCGGAGCAGGGCCATGGAACCGGCGGCCACCCCGACGGTGTTCCGCCGCGCGGCGGGGTTGTGCACGGCGAAGGCCAGGGAGGCCAGGAAGAAGGCCCCGATCAGGGTCCAGGCGAGTACCCAGCCCGCGTCGCGCAGGGCGGCGGTGGCCAGGAGGACGACGGCCAGGATCCCGTAGACCGCCGACCACGCGTGCCGGTAGCGGTCCGGGCGCTCGTGCTCCTCGGCGGCCTCGACCTCTTCCCCTGCGTCTTCTTCGTGCTCCGTGTTGTCCGCGGGGGCCTCGCCGTCCTCGCCTTCTTCGTCGTCGGCGCTCTCGGGGATCGCCGGACGCACCATCAGGGCGGTGAACGCGGTCAGTCCGGCCACCACACCGGTGATGACCAGACCGATCCCGGGCCGGTCGAACGTGGCCAGGAACAGCGCCAGGACGCCCACACCGAGCACCGCGAGGGGTAACCACACCGGGGCGGCGGGCAGCGGAGTCCGGGGCCGCGAGGGCAGCTCCGTGTACGGCCCCGGGTACTTCGGCGCGTAGTGGCCCGTGTCATCCTTCGCGGGTTCCCGCGCTGTGCTCTCCGGTGTCGCGGGCTCGTCCGTACCGTCGTCGACCCGCCCGTCCCGCACTGTGTGGTCCGTCTCCGCGTCGCTTGTCTCTTCAGCGCTCATGCCCCACCTCTTCCGTACCGCCCCGGTCGGGGAGTTCTGCACGGTGTGACGGCGGTCGCGCCGATCGGGTTCTGAAGCGGGCGCAGGGGGCCGTGCCCTCGAGAGCCGCGAAGCCCCCGTGCCGCAGGCACTCTGGTTAGGGTGTTGCCACCCGCAGATCCCGAGGGCGTCACCGCCCAAGAGAGAAGGCAACATGCGAGTCGAGGTCGACTACGACCAGTGCGAGAGCAACGCCCTGTGCATGGGCGCGGCGCCCGAGGTGTTCGAGGTCAGGGATGACGACTTCCTCTACCTCCTGACCGAGGAACCGGCCGAGGAGCTCCACGACAAGGTCCGCCAGGCGGAGAGGCTGTGCCCCAAGCGGGCCATCACCGTGACGGACTGAACCCCGCCGCGGCCAGGGCCTCGTCCCAGGTCGTGGGCTTCTCCAGCAGGGCGCGGTAGCGCATGGTGCGCGGGGTGGAGCGCAGCCCCAGGACACCGGTGAGCATCCCTCCGCGCCCCAGGAACGCGACGAATTTTCGGTCCTCCGCGGACCCGTGCACGAAGGCGACCTGATCTGCGGGCGCACCCTGCCCCAGGAGCTGGATCTTCTTCTTGTACTGGTCGGACCAGAAATACGGCACGGGAGTGAACGGCGTCCGCCCGGACCCGGCGAGCAGGTTCCGGGCGGCCGCCTCCCCCTGTTCGCTCGCGTTGGTCCAGTGCTCCAGGCGGATCCGGCCGCCGTAGCGGGGGTGCGGCCAGTTGGCCAGGTCGCCGACCGCGTACACGTTCGGTACCGAGGTCGCGGAGTACGCGTCGCACACCACCGAGCGGTCGTCGAACAGCTCCACACCCGAACCGCGCAGCCACTCGGTGTTCAGGTGTACCCCCACACCGGCCACCACCAGCGAGGCCTCGACCGCGGAGCCGTCCGCCAGCCGGACCTGCTCCACCCGGCCCGCACCCTCGAAACCGGTCACGCCCGCGCCCAGGCGCACGTCCACGCCGTTTTCCCGGTGCAGGTCGGTGAGGATCTCCCCGATCCGGGGGTCGACCACCCGGGTCAGCGGAGTGGGTGCCGCCTCGATGAGCGTGACCTCCATGCCCACGGTGCGGGCGCTCGCGGCCACCTCGGCCCCGACGAAACCCGCGCCGACCACCACCAGGCGCCCGGTGGCGTCGAAGGCGGCCCGGAGCGCCTCGGCGTCGCCCAGGGTGCGCAGCACGTGGACCCCGTCCAGGTCGGTCGAGGGGCGCCGGGCCCGGGCCCCGGTGGCGATGATCAGTCCGTCGTAGCGCAGCGAGTCCTCCCCTCCCGGCCCGGCCAGTCGCACCTCACGGGCGGCCGGGTCCAGCCCGACCGCCCGGGTGTTCGGCCGGAACTCCAGGTCGAGGCCGTCCAGCACGGAGTCCTCGCGCAGCCGCAGCGCGCGGTGCCCGACCAACCAGCCCGCCTCGCCGTTCGCAGGCTCCATCCCGATCCCGGTCAGGACCTCCTTGGACAGCGGCGGCCGGGAGTAGGGCCGGTACGGCTCCTCACCGACCAGAGTTAGACGCCCCTCGAACCCCCGCTCCCGCAGTGCCTCCGCCGCGTGCAGCCCGGCCATGCCCGCACCGGCGATGACGATCTCGCTCAGAGTGTCCGACACCAAACTCTCCTTCATCCGTCCACTTGGCATTCGGTGATCTTGCTACCAGAAGCGAAATCGGCGCCGAACTTGCTACTGGTAGCAAGATCACGGGGGGTCAGAGGGCCCGGACTTCGCCCACCGTGCGGCCGCCGCCCTGGACCGGGGTGGTGAGGTGTTCGGCGACCGGGGTGACGTCCACGCCCAGGGCCTGGAGGGCGGTCAGGCCCACCAACACGCGTGAGCGCTCCTGGGCGTCGCCGTCGCTGATCTTGACCGCGACGGTCTCGCCGGTGGGCGCATTGAGCACCAGCACGCCGTCGGCGCCGATCTTGGAGACCAGGCCGGGCAGGCGGGTCATCAGCTCGGTGTCGATGCGCTCGGGGCCCGAGACGTACTCGGGGTGTGCGCTCATCGCCTCGACGACGGCGCGCTCGTGGGTGCCCTCGGGGGACAGGCGCATCCTCTGGACACCCCGGGCCAGGCCGACCAGGGAGACCGCGAGCTGGGGCGCGCCGCAGCCGTCGACGGCGGTGTGCGCGACCTTTTCCCCGCACATGTCCTCGGTGGCCTCACGCACCAGCACCTGGAGGGGGTGCTCGGGGTCGAGGTAGTCCTCGGTGCTCCACCCCTGGGCCACGCAGGCGGCGAGCATGCCCGCGTGCTTGCCGGAGCAGTTCATGTACCGGCGCTCGGGGGAGCGTTCCGCGGCGATGAAGGCCCTGCGGGCGGCGGGGGCGCCGGGGACGTCCGGTGGGCACTGGAGGGCGTCGGCGGTGAGCCCGGCGGCGGCCAGGATGCGCTCGGCCTCGGCGGCGTGGAACTCCTCACCCCCGTGGCTGCCCGCGGCGATGGCCAGGGAGGCCCCTTCGAGCCGGGCCCCGGCCCGCAGCATGGCCAGCGCCTGGAAGGGTTTGGCGGAGGAACGGGGGAACATGGGGTCGTGTACGGGCCCGCGGGCGTAGGCGATCTCGCCTTCGGCGGACAGACCGACCACCGCTCCGTAGTGCACGCCTTCGCGCATCCCGGAGCGGACGACCTCCGCCAAGGGGGCGTAGCTGGGCAGCGGGGTGGTCTGGTTCATGCGGGTTCTCCTCGCCGTTGAGGCTGGTGCGGTAGGTGCCCTGCGGTGCCGGACACGCGTCAAAACGTACCGAAACCCCGGCTTCTTCCCGTTCGGCGGTGTGCGGTTGTCGGGACGGCCCCGGGGTTGACCTGGGCCGTCGTAGATTCTCCCAGGTCGGGGCCGCGCTGCGGCCGCTGTCGGGCCCGGGCAGTAAGGTCGTGAACCGATGGTGATCCACCTGCGACGTTGGGAGTTGGGGCAGAACATGGGAACGCTGCGGACGGGCGCACTGACCCGGAGAAGGGTCGGCACGCGGGCGGCGGACCTGGAGTACGCGGTCATCGACGTCGAGACCACCGGCCTGGACCCGGACGAGGGTGCCCGGCTAGTCGAGATCGCCGTGGTCCGGGTGCGCGGTGACGGCAAGCTCGTGGAGGAGTTCAGCACCCTGGTGGACCCCCGGGCGCCGGTGAGCGGCCAGGAGTTCCACGGGATCGGCGAGGGCGACGTCATCGGGGCCCCGCGCGTGGCGCAGATCGTGCCCCGGATCGCCCGGCTGCTGTCCGGCGCGGTGGTGGTCGGCCACAACCTGGACTTCGAGGAGCGCTTCCTCGCCGCCGAGCTGGTTCCCGCCGGGTTGCCGCGCGGCCAGTCGGGCCTGTGCACGCTGCGGGCCCTGCGGTCCCAGCTCGACCTGCCGCGTTACTCGCTGCCGCGCGCCACCCACCTGCTGAACGGGAGCTGGCCGACGGGGCAGCACACCGCGCTGGGCGACGCGCGCGCCTGCGCCAAGCTGCTCGTAGAGATGATCGGGAACGCGCGCGGTGAGCTGCGCTACACGGGCCCGGCGCCGCGGTTCCTCCAGGGCGAGGTACCCGAGGGAGAGCCGGTGCGCTGGAAACCGCGCAGCACGTCCTCGCCCAGCGGGCTGGACCCCCTGAGCGCCTGGATCGCGCCCTGGCGGCCCGTCGAACTGGACCCCGCGCTGTGCGGCGGGGCCTTCGGCAGCTCGGAGCGGGCGGCTGCTGAGAAGGCCGCACGGCGCGACTCCCGGCTGCGGGAGCGGCTGGCCGCCGCCGCGGTGGTGACCGGTGGCATCGCGGCCACGGCTGCGGGCGGCCTGCTGCTGCGCATGGCGGGCGTCCGGGGCCGCGCGAGCTGACTCAGCCGCCGGGCCGGGTCGCCGATCAGAGACCGCGCCGGCCGCTTCAGAGGCCGGACAGGCTGAGGAAGAACGCCACGATCAGCGCGCTTCCGCCCACGGTGGTGAGCAGGGCGCGCCCCTGCTCGGTCAGTCGGGCGGAGGCCAGGCGTACCCGTGGCGGCGCGCCGGTGCGCTGCGCGGTGGCGACCCCGCTGCCGGAGCGGGGGACGGGCATGCGCCCGGGTACGTACTGGGGGACCTTGTTGAACAGGGCGATCGACACCAGGACGGCGCCGACGACGATCAGGGTGAGGGACACGTCGAGGAGGGCCTAACAGGACTCGGTTACGGTCGGGTGGGCTCGCCCGGGAAGGATCGGGCAAGCGGAGCGTTCCCCGGCCCAGTGGCCTTCATACCGTTCGGCTCTGGCCGCTACCGGACACGTTCGGTTAGGTCCTGACCTTTATTACCGAGGGTGTTTTATTGCGTGCTCTCGGTGTTCTCTGTCTTGCCTGCGGGCAGGATGGTGTCCACGGTTTCGGTCCGCACTCCGAGGGCGCGGAGTACGAACCGGGTGACCAGGGCATGCGTGTCGTCGATGTCGATCTCGCCGTTCACCAGGGGCATCCGCTGGGAGCCCACCATGGACAGGGTGAGCCCCGCGACGCGTTCGGCGGGCAGGCGGTCGAACTCCCCGCTGACGGTGCCCTCCTCCACGATCTCGGTGAGCAGACGCTGCATCGGGGCGACGTGCGCGGCCAGTGCCTGGTAGGCGTCCGGTCCCAGGCTGGCGCCTAGCTCGGCGGCGGGCGGGTGCGGGTGCGCGACGAGGCCCTCCAGCTGGAGGCGTACGAAGGCTGACAGGCGACGGGCGGCCGATACCCCCGAGGGGAGTTCGCGTTTGTACCGTTCGACGAACGCGCTGTTCACCTGCTCGGTGAAGGCCAGGAGCAGCGCGGGTTTGTCCGGGAAGTAGTTGTACAGCGCGGTGCGGGTGATGCCGGCGGCGTTGGCCACGTCGGTCATGGAGATGCGGTCAATCCCTTGGGTCCTGGTCAGCCCTTCGACGGCGTCCATGATGCGGTCCCGTGTGCGGGCACGGTGAGCGGCGATGGTCGGAGCCGTGATCTTGGGCATGCCTCCTATGGTGGCATGCCAAGAAAGCCGGACCGGCATGGTCCGACTTCCTCAGGTTGCCGGAGAAAGGGTTGCGGAGTGCCGGGGTCCGAGGTCAGACGTGCCTGCGGCCGAGGTCGGCCAGGACCTCGGTGTTGAGCTGGTAGGCCAGACGGGTCTCCTGGATGAGGAAGGCCGCGGTGGCCTCGTCAAGGTCCAGGGAATCGAGGTGCTCGCGGTACCCGGTGCGGAACTTCGGCAGGCTGCCCAGGGCGTCGAAGACGTAGAAGGCCACGCCCGCGTTGTCGGTGAAGTCGTAGGCCTTGGCGGCGATGCGCCGGATGAATTGCCCGCCCGAGACGTCGCCCATGTAGCGGGTGTAGTGGTGCGCGACGAACCCCGCGGGGTGGTCGGCCATCTGCTCGATGCGCGCCACGTAGGTCCTGGTGGCCGGGGTGGGGGAGATCCGGTCGCTCCAGTCGGCGCCGAGCAGGTGCTCCAGGTCGGCCTCGAGGGCGGGCACACGCTCCAGCTCGGGGTAGTCGAAGCGGCCCGCGACGGGGTCGTCGGCCAGGATGCGGCCGACCCGCTCCAGGGCCACGTAGGCGAAGTAGTGCTGGGCAACCATCGCGGTGTAGCCCTCGAGGGAGAGCTCGCCGTCGAGCAGGGCCTTGGTGAAGCCGTGGTGCTCGGCGGTCGCATGGTCGCTCCAGGTGGCGGCCTTGAGGCGTTCGGAGAACGTCTCGGCGGCGGGCTCAGCCGTCGTGGGGGCCTCGGCTGTGGCGCTCATCGGCACTTTCCACCTCTCGCTTCCGGGATCTTTATGACATCATGTCATTTAGGTGGGCAAGGTTGTCAAGATTGATACGACACCCTGTCATAAAAAAAGGGACACAACGCTCACGCGGCGCTTATCCAACGTGCCCTGTGTCACATGGTTCACATGCCTCCGTATGCGCACATGCACGCTCTGACCACCTGCGCGACCCCGGCCACGCCGGGAGGGACCGGCCTGACGGGCCCTCCGACACGCCCGTCACACGGAGGTTCCACGCCCCGGCGTTGGATGTGTCTCGTCTCATCCGCTGGTCAACTGGTCACCGGGGCGTTTATCGTTTGGATGTCGTGCGGTCCGAACCGCCGGGAAGACCCGAGGTGTCCGCCTCGGGCCTCCGGCATGAAAGCGCGCCCCACGGACCTGCGGACCTTGAGGCGATGAGTGGATACCAGGAGAACAGGGCACGATCCCGTGAAGGTGATCGGTGACGAGGCGGCCCACGCCGCGAACGGCGCTGCGACACACGGCAGCGCCGCCCTGGGTGACGACACCGTCCTGGACGACCGGGTGGAGGCTACCGTCGAATCGGTTGACGTCCTGCTGATCGAAGACGACCCAGGCGATGCCTTCCTCGCCGAGGAACTCCTCGCGGACACCGCGCTGGCCACCCGGATCACCTGGGTCTCCACGCTCAAGGCCGCCCGCGAGCACCTCACCGACTTCCGCGGCTGCGTGCTGCTCGACCTCAACCTCCCGGACGGGCACGGCCTGAACCTCCTGCGCGAGGTCCTGGGCACCGCGCCCTCCGCCGCCGTCGTGGTCTTCACCGGCCTGGACGACGAACACGAGGGCATCGCCGCGGTCGCCGCGGGCGCCCAGGACTACCTGGTCAAGGGCCAGGTGGACGGCTCCCTGCTGGCCCGCAGCCTGCGCTACTCCCTGGAACGGCGCCGCGCCGACGAGAACGCCCGCCAGCTGCGCGAGGCGCGCATGCGGGCCCGCGAGAACATGCGCCTGGAGCGCGGCCTGCTGCCCCAGGTCCTGCTCGGCCGCTCGCCGCTTAGCCACCGCGCCTACTACCGGCCCGGCCGCAAGCGCGCCCTGGTCGGCGGCGACTTCTACGACGCGGTCGAAAAGGACGGCACCACCCACGTCATCATCGGCGACGTCAGCGGCCACGGCCCCGACGAGGCCGCCCTCGGCGTCAGCCTGCGCATCGCCTGGCGCACCCTCGTCATGAGCGGTGTCGCCGAGGAGCGCGTCCTGCCCAACCTCGAGGACCTGCTGGTCAGCGAGCGCGCGCAGGAGGAGATGTACGCGACGCTGTGCATGGCCAGCCTGGACACCGGCAGCGACCGCGCCCGCGTGCGCGTCTTGGGTCACCCGCCGCCCATGATCGTTTCCGGCGGCGTGGCCGAGGAGATCCAGGCCGTTCCGCAGCCCCCGCTGGGCGTCTTCCCGGTGGATCAGGACGAGGCGACCGAGATCGTCCTGCCCAAGGGCACCAGCATGCTCTTCTACACCGACGGCCTGGTCGACGCCTACGACGGCGGCCCGCCCGCGCGCCTGGAGGTCGCGGGCCTGCGCCGGATGGTCAACGGCGCGCTCAGCCAGGGCGTGGCCCTGAACAACCTGCCCGAACACCTGGTGGACGAGGCGGAACGCAGTAACGGAGGCCCGCTCCAAGACGACGTGGCGATGCTGCTCGTCAACCACGGAGAGCCGGAGTGAGCCCCACCGGGGAGGAACACCACAGCATGAACACCGAGTCCGCAGCCACCTCCGAACCGGACGGGGGGCCGGACCCGGAACAGGGGGAGGGCTCCCGGCCGTCCGTCGGGGGAGGTCACTTCGTGCACGCCTCCCCGCTCGGGCGGATCCACTCCGCCCGGCACTCCTGGAGCCTGCGCCGCCGGGTCACCAGCCTGCTGACGGTGGTCGCCGTCGTCCTGGTGGTGGCCGTCTCGGTGATCACCATCGCGGCTTTCCAGGCCCGGGACTCCCTGGTCCTGCAGGTCGACTCCCTGACGCCGGGGCTGAGCACCGTCGAGCAGACCCGCTCGGCCTACCTCAGCCAGGACCACGCCCTGCGCGGCTACATCCTCACCAGCGACCGCGACTTCCTCCAGCCCTTTGTCGAGCAGCGCATGGCGCTCGCCGAGTACCGCAGCGCCCTGACCACGCTGGCGGAGGAGAACGAGGAGGTCGCGCCCAAGGTCAACGAGCTCATCGAGGCCGGTGACGTCTGGAGCGAGGATTTCGCCGAACCCGTTCTGGAGCAGGTCCGCACCGGCGAGTCCCCCACCCAGGAGGAGCTTCAGCGCGGCCGTGTGCTGTTCTTGGAGCTCAACCGGGCCGCCGACGCCACCACCAACCACCTCACCAGCGAGATCCAGGAGGCCCAGAGCGGCCTGACCCTGGCCACCCAGCAGGTCGTGGCCCTGCTGGTGCTGGTCGGCCTGGTCGTGGTGTTCCTGTCTGTCTTCCTGTGGGTGATGCTCCAGCAGTGGGTGCTGCGCCCGCTGGAGGACCTGGCTGGGCACATGCGCCAGGTATCCGAGGGCTACTACGCCCACCGCATCTCCCTGCACGGACCGCCCGAGATCGTCCAGCTGGGCCAGGACGTGGACGCCATGCGCGAGCGCATCGTGCAGGACCTGGATGAGGTCGCCTCCGCGCGGCGCAAGCTTCAGGAGCAGTCCACCCTGCTGGAGCACCAGACCGAGGAGCTGCGCCGGTCCAACCTGGAGCTTGAGCAGTTCGCCTACGTCGCCTCGCACGACCTCCAGGAGCCGCTGCGCAAGGTGGCCAGCTTTTGCCAGCTGCTCCAACGCCGCTACCAGGGCCAGCTGGACGAGCGCGCGGACTCCTACATCGACTTCGCGGTCGAGGGCGCCAAGCGCATGCAGACCCTCATCAACGACCTGCTGGCCTTCTCCCGGGTCGGACGCACCAAGAACTTCGCGCCGGTCGACCTCAACGTGGCCCTGGACGACTCCCTGAGCAGCCTGGAGACGCGGCTGGGGGAGGCGGGCGCCGAGATCACCGGCGACACCCTCCCCACGGTCCAGGGCGATCGCACCCTGCTCACCCAGGTCTTCTTCAACCTCGTGGGCAACGCGGTCAAGTTCCGCGGCGAGGACGCGCCCGCGGTCCACATCAGCGTCGAGCGCCAGGACGACGAGTGGGTGTTCTGCTGCGCGGACAACGGCATCGGGATCGAACCGCAGTACGCGGAGCGGATCTTCGTCATCTTCCAGCGCCTGCACACCCGGGAGAAGTACACCGGAACCGGTATCGGCCTGGCCATGTGCAAGAAGATCGTGGAGTTCCACGGCGGGCGCATGTGGCTGGACACGGGCCCGGAGGAAGCCGAAGGGGCCGAAACCACCGACGACACGGACTCCGGGCGGACCGGAACCCGCATATGCTGGACCTTGCCCGTCGACACCGACGCGGAAGTGGAAGAAACGGCTGCCGTGGAGGGAACCGAATCGACCGACGACACCGATAACGGCGTCGAGGGCACCGAGGCCGCCGAATCCGCCCCCGCGGAGCAGGCGCCGACGGCCACACGAGAGCCCGGCGAGACCGAGCCGGAGACCGAGTCCCCCACGGGTAGCGAACCCGGCGGGGAACCGCGTCCCCTGCCCGGTGGAGCCGGCGATACGGTTCCACCCGGTCCGCAAGGACACGGGTCGGGACCCGTATAGGGGTCTGAAAGCTTGAGCGAGGTCATGTTGGTGCATCCCATTGAGGTGCTGCTGGTCGAGGACGATCCCGGTGACGTCCTGATGACCAAGGAGGCGTTCGAGGAACACAAGCTGGGCAACCGCCTGCATGTGGTCTCGGACGGCGTCGAGGCGCTCCGCTTCCTGCGTCGCGAAGGCGAGTTCGCCGACGCCCCCCGCCCCCACCTGATCCTCCTGGACCTCAACCTGCCGCGTAAGGACGGCCGGGAGGTGCTGGAGGAGGTCAAGAGCGACGACGACCTGGCGCACATCCCCGTCGTGGTGCTCACCACCTCGGAGGCGGAGGAGGACGTGCTGCGCAGCTACCGCCTGCACGCCAACGCCTACGTGCCCAAGCCAGTGGACTTCGAGCAGTTCATCCGGGTCGTGCGGCAGATCGACGACTTCTTCGTGACCGTGGTCCGGCTGCCCAAAAGCTGACCTTCCCCAGGGCTGACCTGGGGCGGAGCCGGTATGGGTCACGGGTCGTCAGTCACGGATCGGGGACGGGAATCGCACTCACCGCGCCGGATCCGGTGGGTGGGATGGTTTTTCGTTACGGTAAGGAACATGAGCCTGCCGGAACCGCGTGACCCCGCTGGTCCCTACCGCGTCAGTGTGGTGTGCCTGGGAAACATCTGCCGCTCCCCCATGGCGGAGAAGGTGCTCACCGCAGACCTCGAACGTGCCGGAATGAGCGACCTCGTCGAGGTCGACAGCTCCGGCACGGGCGACTGGCACGTGGGTGGGGACATGGACCCCCGTGCCTCCTCGACACTGCGTGTGCACGGGTACCTGACCACCCACACCGCCCGTCAGTTCTCCCCCGAGGACCTGGCCACCCGGGACCTGATCCTGGCCATGGACCTGGACAACTTCGACGACCTGCGCCGCGTCGTCGACGAACGCGGGGCCGAATTCGGTTTCGACGTCTCCCGACTGCGGCTGTTCCGCTCCTTCGCGCCCGCGAGCGGTCCCAACCCGGAGGTGCCCGACCCCTACTACGGGGGAGACGACGGGTTTACCGCCGTCCTGAACATGGTGGAGGCCGCCGCCAAGGGCCTGACCGGGGAACTCACCACCCGGCTGCGTGGCTGAGTGGGCAGGGATCCGATCGTGCGGCCCTTCGGGTCCTCAGGCACGGGGAGCGGGCCGGGGCGTCGGGGCCGGGACCCGCTGACCGGCACCCTCGCCGACCGTGTCTCCGCGCTGCTCGACCTGGAGGTCCGGCGGGCTGCCCGGGCCGGGAACAGCCATGACTGGATCCTGTCCTACGCCGAACTCGCCGACGGCACCCGGCTGTTCGTCAAGTCGCTCTCCCGCGGCAGCGTACCCACGGGGGTGCTGGTCGCCGAGGCACGCGGTCTGGAATGGCTCGGGCGGTGTTTCGGCTCCCCGGCGATCCAACCCCTGGGCTGGGACGAACGCCTGCTGGTCCTGCCGCTGGTGGAGCAGCACGAGCCCACCCCCGCCGCTGCTGAACGCCTCGGCCGCCAGCTCGCCGGGACCCACCTGACCGGGGCGGACAGCTTCGGCGCGGACTGGCCCGGCTACATCGGTCCGCTCCCGCTGGACAACACCCCGGCCCGGCACTGGCCGCGCTTCTACGCAGAGCAGCGCTTGCGCCCCTACCTGCGCCAGGCTCTGGACCAGGGGGCGCTGACCCCCACCGACGCGCGGGCGGTCGAGAAGGTGGTCGACTCGGTCGAGGATCTGGCCGGGGAGCCCGAAGCGCCCGCCCGTATCCACGGAGACCTGTGGAACGGCAACGTGCTCTGGCGCGAACGCGACGCGGTGCTCATCGACCCCGCCGCGCACGGCGGACACCGCGAGGCGGACCTGGCGATGCTGGCGCTGTTCGGCCTGCCCTACCTGGACCGGGTCCGCGACGCCTACAACGAGGTCGCCCCGCTCTCGTCGGGCTGGCGGGGCCGGGTGGCCCTGCACCAGCTGCACCCGCTGCTCGTGCACGTGTGCCTGTTCGGCGCCGCCTACCGGACCACCGCCATGGAGGCGGCGCGGACCGCCTTCCGTTCCTCCTGAATCCCGGGCGGTGGTACGGGTCGGTAGCCCGGAGCGGTCACCCCTTGACGCTGCCCGCCAGCAGTCCGCGGACGAAGTAGCGCTGGAGCAGGAAGAACACGAGCAGCGGGACGATGATCGACACGAACGCGCCCGCGGTGAGCCGGTGCCAGGCCTCGCCCCGGGTCCCCGCCAGTTCCGCCAACCGGACGGTGAGCGGCGCGGTGGCGGTGTCGCCCCCGGCGAAGATCAGCGCCACCAGCAGGTCGTTCCAGACCCACAGGAACTGGAAGATGCCCAGGGACACCAATGCGGGCGCGATCAGCGGCAGTGCCACCTTGCGGAAGATCGTGCCGTGCCCGGCGCCGTCCACGCGCGCGGCCTCGAAGAGCGACTTCGGCAGCTGAGAGATGAAGTTGTGCATCAGGAAGATGCCCAGCGGCAGCCCGAAGATGGTGTGCGCGACCCACACGTTGGTGAATGCCATCGCTCCGGTGAGCTCCCACGCGGGCAGCAGCTGCACCTCGCCGATCGACACCCCCTGGGAGAAGAACCGCAGCAGCGGCACCAGGGACATCTGGAGCGGGACGATCTGGAGCGCGAAGATGCCCAGGAACACCCAGTCGCGGCCGCGGAAGTCGATCCAGGCCAGCGCGTAGGCGGCCAGCGCCGCGATGCCCAGGACGAACACCGTCGAGGGCAGGGTGATGACGAACGAGTTCACGAAGTGGCTGGCCAGGCGACCGTCGCTGGCGCTGCCGAAGAGCACGTCCCGGTAGTTGTCCAGGGTCACTTCGGGGGAGCCGAAGAACGTCCACCAGCCGGTGGTGCGGATCTGCTCGGAGGGCCGGAAGGAGGAGATGAACAGCCCGGCGGTGGGCAGGGTCCACACCACGGCGATGACCAGCGCGACCAGGCTGGCGGTCCCGCTGGTGAGCCGCCTGCGAACCCGAGCGGCGGCGCCCCGGTCGGCGGGGGCGGAACGCTCGGGGGCGGCCTCGGCCTCGGGACGGGGTCCGGTCTTGCTCATGCCAACTCCCTGGCCTTGCGGTTGCGCCGGATCTGGAGGACGACCAACGGGATGACCAGGACGAACAGGAAGACGGCCAGAGCCGAACCCTGCCCCAGCTGGCCCTGGGAGAACGCCTGGCTGTACATCTCGTTGGCGATCACGCTGGTGCCGTAGTTGCCGCCGGTCATGGTGCGGACGATGTCGAAGACCTTGAGCGTCTGCACCGAGATGGTGATGAGCACGACCAGCAGGGTGGGCCAGACCGACGGCAGGGTGATCCGGCTGAACAGCTGCCAGGGCCCGGCGCCGTCGATCCGCGCGGCCTCCACGGTCTCGGTGGGGATGGCCTTGATGGCGGCGGACATGACCACCATCGCGAACCCGGCCTGCACCCAGATCAGCACCAGGATCAGCAGGAACGTGTTGAGGGGCTGGTTCAGCAGCCACAGCTGGGGCTCACCGCCGAACCACACCACGATCTGGTTGAGCAGCCCGTACTGCTCCTGGTCGGCGGGCCGGTAGGCGTACACGAACCGCCAGATGATGCTCGCGCCGACGAAGGAGATCGCCATCGGCATGAACACCAGGGACTTGGCCAGGGACTCGAACCGGGACCGGTCGATGAGTACGGCGTAGAGCAGCCCGACCGCGGTGGCCAGGACCGGCGCGAACAGCACCCACAGCAGGGTGTTCAGCAGGACCTGGAGGATCTCCGGGCGCTGGAACATCCACAGGTAGTTGGCCAGCCCGACGAACGTGTCGCCGCTGCGGTCGTAGAAGGACAGCACGGTGGTGCGGATGACCGGGTAGACGAGCCCACCGAGCAGCAGGAGCACGGCCGGGCCGAGGAAGAAGACCGCCTGCCAGCGGTCCCGCTTGCTGCGGGGCGCGTCGAGCAGGACGAGCATCAGGCCGATGACGCCGAGGAAGACGACGATCCCGATGAGCATCCACACGAGCTTGGGCAGCTCGTTCAGGAAGGAGAACTCCATGGAAGATCCCTGGTGCCTGGAGAAGGGAGGGGAGAGGGCGACGGGTGGGCCCGGCCACGTGGACCGGGCCCCCGACGTTCAGCCGGAGCCGGGGCGGCTGCGGGCGACTTTAGGGCCAGGCGGACTCCACGCTCTCCAGGACCGTGGCGGTGTCGGCGCCGGTCACCCAGTCGACCATGCCGCTCCAGAAGACGTTGGTGCCCACCGAGGAGGGCATGGCGTCGCTGCCGTCGAAGTGGAAGACGGTGTCCGGGTCGTTGAGGACCTCGGCGGTGAACTGGTCGGTGGGGTCGGCCAGCACGGACTGGTCGAGGTCCTGGTGGGCGGAGACCCAGGAACCCAGGGAGGCGCGCTGGTTGGCGTACTCGCCGGAGGAGAGGTACTCGTGCATGGCCACGACCTCGTCGCGGTCGTCGAAGGCGACCACGAACTCGCCGCCGCCCATGATCGGGACCTCGGCGTCGGCCTCCAGCGGGGGCAGGACGAAGCCGTAGATGTCGGCGTCCTCGCCGATCTCCACGTCGTCCTCGAACTGGGCGCCGTAGAAGGAGCCCATTAGGTACAGGGCGCAGCCGCCGTCCAGCAGGGGCATCCCGGCCTCCTGGAAGGAGGTGACGGCGATGCTGTCGACCCCGCCGAAGGTGCCGTTGACGTAGTCCTCGTTGCGGATGATCCCGTCGGCCAGGTCGAAGGCCTCCTCGACCTCGGGGGCGTCGAACGGGATGTCGTGGGCGATCCAGTCGTGGTAGACGTCCGTGCCTGACGTGCGCAGGAGGGCGTTCTCGATCCAGTCGGTGCCGGGCCAGCCGGTGGCGTCGCCGGACTCGAAGCCCACACACCAGGGCTTGGTGCCGTCGGCGGCGATGGTGTCGCTGAGCTCGACCATCTCGTCCCAGGTCGCGGGGACCTCGTGGCCGTTCTCAGTGAAGAAGGTGGGGGAGTACCAGACCATCGACTTCATGTTGGCGCCGAGCGGGGAGCCGTACAGGTCGCCGTCGACGGTGGCGTAGCCCTGCCAGTCCTCGGACCAACCGGACTCGACGTTGCTCTGCACCCCGTCCGCGACCGGGACGGCGTGGCCGTCCTCGGCCGCGCGCTCCAGCAGGCCGGGCTGGGGGATGAAGGCGAGGTCGGGGGCGTTGCCGCCGTCGAGGCGGACCGGGAGCTGGGCCTCGAACTCGCCGCTGCCCTCGTACTGGACGGTGATTCCGGTACAGGCGGCGAAGTCCGCCCAGGACTCCTCCAGACGGTCACCCTCCTCGTCGCGGATGGACGCGTAGATGGAGACAGTGCCGCCGGTGTCCTCCCACTGTTCGTAGGGGGAGCAGTCGATGTCGGAGGTGTCGGCGGTGCCGCCGTCGCCCCCGCTCAGGTAGGAACAACCGGAGACCAGGAGGACCAGGCCTCCCGTGGCCGCTGCTGCGGCCATAAGGCGGCGGTTGACCGGACTTGGCATGGGGGTTCACTCCTTCGGCACGCACACCCGCCGGTGCTGCGGGTGTGATACAGGTCATGCGCGTTTCGATGAAAGTCTGTTTCGGGCTGATTGTCCAGAGTTTGCGCAAATTCTTGCGTAACGATCCGGCGCGCGGAGCCTTACATTGGAGGGTATGGCTCCCGCACCCACCAGCCCTGGTCAGGGCATCCCCGAACATGACGGACCCGAGCTGCACGTCGCCCTGATCGGCTACGGCAAGGGCGGTGAGGTCTTCCACGCGCCCCTCATCGATGCGGTCCCCGGACTGCGCCTGTCCGCCGTGGTCACCGGTTCCCCCGAGCGTCAGCGCGCCGCACGGGAGCGCTACCCCGGGATCAGCGTCTACGACACGGCCGCCGAGCTGTGGGCCGACGCCGGGCGCTACGAGATCGCGGTCATCAGCACCCCCAACGACACCCACGCGCCGCTGGCCCGCGCCGCTCTGGAAGCCGGATTCGCGGTGGTCGTGGACAAGCCCTTCGCGCTCACTGCGGACCAGGCCCGGGAGCTCACCGACCTGGCGGCCGAGCTCGGACACGTGCTCACCGTGTACCAGAACCGCCGCTGGGACGCCGATTTCCTCACCCTGTGGGGGCTGATCGAGGAGGGCGCGCTCGGGCGGGTGCACCGTTTCGAGTCGCGCTTCGAGCGGTGGCGCCCCGAACCCAAGGGGACCTGGCGGGAGACCGGCGGCGCGGAGGTCGGCGCGGGGATCCTGTACGACCTCGGACCGCACCTGATCGACCAGGCGGTCAACCTGTTCGGCCCGGTCGCCTCGGTCTACGCCGAGGTCGACGCCCGACGCGAGGGCGTGCGGGCCGACGACGACGTCTTCCTGTCCCTGAAGCATGTCCGGGGCACGCGCTCCCACCTGTGGATGAGCGCGCTCAGTGCGCAGAACGGGCCCCGTTTCCGGGTCCTGGGCAACGAGGCGGCCTTCATCAGCCAGGGCCTGGACGGCCAGGAGGCCCGGCTGGTGGCGGGTGAGCGCCCGGACGCCGCGGACTGGGGCGTGGTCCCGGAGGGGGAGTGGGGGCTGCTGGGGTCCGACGGCCAGACCAAGCCGGTGCCCAGCAGCCGTGGGGCCTACCCCGAGTTCTACGCCGGGGTGCGCGACGCGGTCGGCGAGGGCGAGCCGCTGCCGGTGGACCCGCACGAGGTCATCCACGGCCTGGAGGTCATCGAGGCGGCCCTGCAGAGTGCACGGACCGAATCCGTGGTGACACTGCCCGGTCGCTGAGCAGGACCGACGGGTGTGAGGGTCGGGTCTTCCCGCAGGGGAGGTTCGGCCCTTCGGTGTGTCCGGGGCGGGCCGATCATTGACATCCAACTAGTTGGTTGGTTTTATGTGGACGTCCGAACCGACGACAGGAAGAGGTACGGGCATGGCACGGGGAACAGCTGGGGCCACAGGGCGCGGACGGTCCCGCGCGGTGCTGCTCGGCGTCGCCGCGTCGATGGCGGTCGTGCTCGGCACGTCGCTGTGGGCCTATGCGGAAACGCGCAGTGGAGCGGAGCCCGCCGACTACGTGACCGATGCGAGCCAGGAGGAAGAGGAGGAAACCGTGAGCCCGACGACCGAGATCGACGACCCCGCGCTGCGGGGCACCGAGGTGCGGATCCCGCAGGGCTGGGCGCCAGCCGGGGAAAGCGCCGTGCACCACGACACCGCGGAGGTCATCGTGCGGCGCTACCAGGCCGACGGTGAGCGAACGCTCGGCGGGAGTCACCTGAGCGTCGTGGAAGGGGAAGGCGGACGGCTCGTCGGGCTCACCCGCCTGGACGCGGCGGCTGCGGGCGACCCCGGTGACCTGCCCGGTCACGAGCAGGCCCGGGAGGTTGCCTACACCTGGCTGGCCCGGCAGGACCCGGAGTACCTGGAAGGGCTCACCGAGCAGTGGGTGGACCGGCACGACGAGGTCGTGGTGGACGCCGACGGGCAGGAGACAGTGGTCCCCGGAATCAAGGTCAAGACGCGGCACGAGGACGGACGCTACGCCTGGGTGATCGTGGGCGTCGGGTCCCAGGTCGTGACCTTCGAGCGCGACATCACCTGGGACTCCGCCGAACAGCGCCGGTCCACCCAGATGTGGCTGCACGATGCGTGGGTCGCGGCGGTGGAGGGCACCGGCGAGCAGCCGCCCGCCCCGGCGGCGGTCGCCGATGCCGATCGCCCCTGAACTCTCTCCTTAGGCGTCCGGTGCGCTGCCGGGGATCGCCTTCCGGGTGAACTCCGTCAGGAACGCGCGCAGACCGTCCTGGGTCTGGTCGTCGGCGGGGTCGCGGCCCAGCACCAGGCGGGTCAGCTGCGGGGTGAGCTGGGGCCAGGCGGCCAGACCGATCAGGGTGAGGAGCAGGTGGCGCACGTCGACGTCAGAACTCTCCCCGTTCTCCTCGCCCACCGCTCCGGAGAGCGAGGCGACCTTGGTGTCGTACAGGGCCGCGCGCCCCTCCTCGTCCGGGACGGGGGAGTCACCGTAGTGCAGGGCCTCCCACATCAGCAGGCGCAGCACGTCCGGGTGAGCGCGGTGGTAGTCGAAGACGCGGCCGACATAGGCGGCGGGGTCGCTGTCGCCGGTGAGGGTCACGGCCCGGGACAGCTCGCCGACCGCCTGGCCGACCACGTGTCGGAACAGCTGCTCCTTGTCACCGAAGTGAGCGTAGATGCGCTGCTTGTTGACCCCGGCGTTCTCGGCGATGCGGTCCACTCGCGCGCCGGCGATGCCATGGGCGGCGAACTCCGCCCGGGCCGCGCCGAGAAGGAGGGTCCGGGTGTTCTCGGTGCGTGAGGCGTTGTCCATGTCAGCAGAATAGACCAACTGGTTGGTTTTGGAAGGTAGGGATCTTGTCCACCGCACGGCACACCACCGCGCTCTCCCTGACCGGTGTCCTCGTGGTCGGCCAGCTCTACGCCGTCCTCCCGCTTCTGACCCCCATGGCCCTGGAGTGGGGCGAGGAGCAGTCCACCGTCGCTTGGACGGTGACCGCCTTCGCCGTCGCCTACGCCGCGGGTTTCCTGGTCTCCGGTCCGGCCGCTGACCGCTTCGGCCCCCGCCGGGTGATGGCGGCGGGGGCACTGGCGACAGCGCTGCTAACTGGGGCCGTGGCACTGGCCCCGAACGCGGCCGTCGGTCTGGCACTGCGGGCCTTGCAAGGGCTGGCCGCGGCCTCCTTCGCCCCGGCGGCCTTCAGCTACGTGGCCACCCGGATCGCTCCCGAGCACCGGGGCACCGCCATCACCTGGCTGACCAGCTCCTTCCTCGCAGCGGCCGTGATCGGGCAGCTCGCCGCCCAGACCCTCGAACCGGGGATCGGCTGGCGTGGGGTGTTCACCGCCTCTGCCGCTGCCCTGGCCGTGGCGGCCCTGACCCTGCGGTGCGTGCTCGCCCCCGACGCTGCCCGGCGGTCGGCCGAGGGAGGGGACGACGGGGGCGGCAGCAGCATGCTCGGCCTGCTGCGCGACCGCCGACTCCTCCTGCTCTACGGTGCCACCGCCACCCTGCTGTTCGGCTTCGTCGGGGTCTACGGCGGCCTGGAGCTCTCCGGCCCGGACTGGCTCACCGGCGACCCTCGGGCGATGCTGACCCTACGCGCCGGTGCCCTCCCGGCGATGCTCGCGATCCCCCTCCTCAGCTCCCGGCTCGCCCGCCACGCCCCCGGGGTGCGAGTGCCCGCCGCGCTCTTCGGTGCCGCCCTGACCGCGGCGGCGACCGGACTGGTCGCCGACCTCGGCCCGCTCGCCCTGGGCACCGGCCTGCTGGCCTTCGCGGGATGTGTGGCCGTGGCCGCGCCCGCGCTAGTCCAGGCGATCGGGGTGCGCGCCGGTGCGGCCCGCGGCGGGGCCACCGCCCTGTACACCTTCGCGCTGTTCGTCGGCGCGGGGGTCGGCCCCCAGCTCGCCACCGTCCTGTCCGGGCTGGGATTCCACGCGGTCACCTTCGGTGCGGCGGCCGCCCTGGCCGGGGGAGGCGTGCTGGCCCTGGCCGCGTTCCTCCCCCGCCGGAGGGAACCGGTCCCGGCGGTAAACTGACGCTCTTGGCCTGGGAACCTCCCCTGGGGCCTATGTTGGAGACAGGTTGAACAAGGGTTTCCAACGCCGAAGGAGCAGCGCCGTGGCCCAGGTCCTCGTGGTCGCCGACGACCTCACCGGTGCCAACGCCACCGGCGCCCGTTTCGCTCGTACGGGCATGCGGGTGGCCACGGTGACCCCCGAACACGTCAGCCGGGTCGCCGGGGACTACGACGTGGTGGTCGCCAACCTGGACAGCCGCCACGTCCCGGCCGAACAGGCCGCCGACCTGGTCACCGACGTGGTGGAGGCGGTCTGGCCGGTGGGCCTGGTGGTCAAGCGCACCGACACCACCCTGCGCGGCAACATCGGTGCGGAGATCGAGGCCACCTATGACGCCGTCCGCGACCGGCTCCCCGCCGGGACCCGCGTCCGTGTGCTGTTCACCCCGGCCTTCCCCGGTTCGGGCCGCATCACCGAGGACGGCGTTCAGCTACTTAACGGCCTGCCCCTGGAGCGCACCGAACTCGCGGTGGACCCCCTCTGCCCAATGACCACCAGCGTGGTCGCCGACATCCTCGCCGAGCAGACCGACCTCTCCGTGCGGCACGTGCCCATCCGCCGGATCACCCAGGAGATGCTCACCGCCGAACTCCTCGCCGGTGACGAGCCCATCGTGCTCTGCGACGCCAGCAGCGAGCAGCACCTGACCGACATCGCCGAAGCCGCGGCCACCGCCCACCAGACCGACGGCACCGTCTGGGTGGCGGTCGACCCCGGGCCCACCGGAGCCCTGCTCGCCTACGCCCTGCGCCTGCGCGGTCAGGCGGGCTCCCGGGGACCGCTGCTCGCGGTCGCGGGCAGCACCACCGAACTCACCCGCCGCCAGCTGGCCACGGTCGCCCGCACCGGTGCGGTCCGCTTCGTGGACGTGGACGCCGTCGCGATCAGCGACCCGGACAGCGACCACACCGACGAGGTGGCGGACGAACTCACCGCGCACCTGTCCTCCTCGGGCTTCCCGGAACTGTGCGTGCTGCGCGTGGTCACCACTGCCGAACGCGTCCGCGAACTCCCGCCCCAGGCCCGCGCCGAGCTTCCGGGACGCATCGCGAGCCTGGTGGCCGATGTGGTCAACGAACTGGCCGACACGGTGGGGGCCCAGGCCCTGCCCAGCGGGCTCTACCTGACCGGCGGCGACCTGGTGGCCAGCCTCCTGGACGAACTAGACGTGCACGCCTTCGACGTGGGCGGCGAGATCGTCCCGCTCGCTGTGCACGGGCACCTGAGCGGGGGGCCTCTGGACGGCACCCCGGTCGTGGCCAAGGGCGGACTGGTCGGCGACGACATCACCCTGGTTGAGTGCCTGGCCAAGCTGAGAAGAGCGGTCCAGACCCGCCTCCACCAGGTGCACTCCGAAGTCTCCGAGCACGTGATCCCCACTCTGGTCCGCGAGCCTTAG
>NZ_ANAZ01000053.1:0-223 GCF_000340985.1 Nocardiopsis valliformis DSM 45023 | reverse complement strand
CCGGTCTGCGAGCCTTAGCCGGTCTGCGAGCCTTAGCCGGTCTGCGAGCCTTAGCCGGTCTGCGACATTGGGCGCTCCCTTGTCCGCTCAAATGAACGGCTCGGTTTCACCCAGGCCTGGAAACATCGCTTCGAGCCAGGCCTCCAGCCAGGCCTCCCTGCGTTGTGTGTGTTTCCTGGGGTTCCCCCGTTTCCCGCCGCTTGATGGTGGCCGTCTCCGCTGC
>NZ_ANAZ01000052.1:0-32934 GCF_000340985.1 Nocardiopsis valliformis DSM 45023 | reverse complement strand
GGGTCAGGAGTGATCCTGATACCGCGCCTCGGCCCGACCCACCACCCGATCCTTCTGGGTCGCCACCCCCAGCGGCCTGCAGGAGGCCCCGGACGTCGACGCCCTCCTCGTGCTGCTCTGGCCGCACACCGAGCCGCCCACCGCCCGCCCCTGGGCCCAGAAGCTGGGAAGGCCCCGACCCCGCCCCCGAGTCCCGGCCATGGCCTGACCGAACCGAGGAACCGAACACGGTGCGGCCGCTCCCCGAATCCTGTCGGGGGAGCGGCCGCGCGGGGACGAAGCATCCGCTCAGTCGAGCTGCTCGGGGGTGATCTCCACCAGGTCCTCCAACAGGTCCGTGCCAGAGGCACTGGTTCCGGCCTCTGCGGTGGTGGAGGCCAGCAGTTCCGGGGCGACCAGTGCACGCGTCTGACGTTCCACCGGGTGCAGCTCGGTCAGTTCCTTCTTCGGGCGGATGCCGAGCTTGGGGAACTCACGGGCGGTCGGCAGTACACGCGCCTCCAACGAGCCGATCGCCGCGTTGTAGTGCTCCACCGACTTGTCCAGGGAGCCCCTCAGCCTTCCCAGGTGCTCACCCACCTTGGTGAGCCGGTCGTAGATCTCCCGGCCCAACCCGTGGATGACCTCCGTGTTCTCCCGCATCGCCTTCTCGTCCCAGGACAGGGCGATGGTGCGGAGCATGGGGATCAGCACGGTGGGAGTCGCGATGATGATCTTCTTGGCGAGGGCGTGCTCGTACAGGTCCGGCTTCCGGTCCAGGGCGGCCTGCAGCAGGGACTCGTTCGGCAGGAACATGAGCACGAAGTCCGGGCTGCCCGCGACCTTGACGAAGTACTCCTTCGCGGCGAGCGTGTCCACGTGCTTGCGGACCTGTGCGGCGTGCTCGTCCATGAACCGGTCGTACTCGTCGTCCCCGTCCGCCTCCAGGGCGTTCATGAAGGCGTCGAGGGAGACCTTGGCGTCCACCACGACCCGGCGGCCGCTGGTGAGGTTGACGATCATGTCCGGCCGCTGGGTCCCCTCCTCGTCCGTGACGGAGACCTGGGTGTCGAAGTCGCAGCGTTCGCGCATGTCCGCGAGTTCCACGGCCTTCCTGAGCTGGAGCTCGCCCCAGCGTCCGCGCACCTGGGGCTTGCGCAGCGCCTTGACCAGAGCCTCGGTCTGCGCACGGCCCCGGGCGTTCTCCTGGGCCAGGTTCTTGAGCTGCTCGTCCAGACGGGTCTCGGTCGTGGTGCGCCTGCCGTCGAACTCACGCAGGTGCAGGCCCAGCTCCTGGAGCTTCTCGGTCACGGCCCTGGCGGTCGTCCCGAGCTTCTCGTCCGCGGCGGCGGTCAGTTTCTCCTGGGAGGACTCCAGCATTTTGGCCACGGTCGCCTCGACCTGTTCGGTCTGGAGCCGGTTGTGCTCCTCGCGGACCTTGTCCAGCTCCTTCTGCGCGGCGGCCACCTCGGCCCGGCGCTTCTCCAGCTCCGCCCGCTCGGTGCGCAGCGTGGCGAGGTCGGTCTCGTAGCCGCTGATGCGCGCCCTCTGGTCGGCGTTCACCGCCTCCACTGCGGCCTTGCCCTGCTGCTCGGCGATCAGGGCGCCTTCCAACTCCTCGACTCGCCGCCGGCTGTCGTCGAGCGACTTGCGGAGTCCCTCGATCTCGGATCGTGCCTGGCCCAACTTCTCCCCGGTCGCCTTCCCTTCGGTCTCCAGCCTGCCCCTCTCTTCGGACACGGCATTCAACCGGGTAGTCAGCTCTGACCACGCGGACTCGCGTTCGCGCTGGGACTTCTGGGCCTCGTCGCGTTCGGTGCGGAGCTCTCCGGCCTGGGTACGCGCCTGGTCGCGCTGCTCCTCGGTGAGCCTCAGCTCCGTTCGCAGGCGATTCTGTTCGTCGCCGTGGTCCCGGTTCTGTACCTGGGTGCGGTGCCGGGCGAACAGGTAGCCGAGGGCGGCGAAGACCGCGGCCGTCACGACGACGAGGGCGATGATGAGCATGGTGTTCACGGTGATTCCTCCAAGGGAAGTGCGCAGGACGCATGAGCGGTCTGCGAAGAGGATGGGCACACCGCGTTTCAGGGGCTCCCGAGAAATATGGGAAGCGGGTGAAGCGCGATGACCGTCACCCTACGGAACACGGAGATATTTTCCCTCATAGGATTTCGATAACAGGCCTTATCAGGTTTGGAACCGGTAACAAGCGAAACTTCGAGCGGCGCACAGGCCCGGACCTCGGCGGGAGGAGTTCTACTCCCACCAGACGTCCGGCGGAGGAGAGATGACATGAACGCTGTTGCCAAAGAGAGCGCACGCGCGCTCCTGTTCGACAGTGAGTGGCGTCTGGTGTTCATCAAGCGCACCAGGCCGGGGCAGGAACCTTACTGGGTTGCCGTAGGCGGAGGGCTGGAGCCGGAGGACGCCGATGCCGAGGCGGCGCTGCACCGTGAGGTCTTCGAGGAGCTGGGCGGGAAGATCGACGGGGTGCGCCAGGTCTTTCTCGTCACTGACGAGCTTCCTGAAGGTGTGAGTCTTCAACACATCTTCGTCGCCCGTTTGGTCTCCATGGATCCGAGCCAACGTACGGGGGCCGAGTTCACCGAGCCCGGCCGCGGTACCTACGAGGTGGTCACCGTGCCCGCTACCAGTGAGGCCGTTGCGAGCATCTGCCTCCTGCCCTCCAGGCTCTCAGAGTTCGCTCAGGCGAACCTTCACGGCCTTCTCGCGCTGTTGCACCAGGGCGAGAGGCGCCCGAACAGAACGGGACACTGTGACCTGGTTCGTCAGCTTGAACAACCCTGAGAGCAGCAGGGAGTTGACACGGGTGAGCTTGTCCGCTGCCCGTTTGCCCGGTCCTGACCGGCAATCACCCCAAGAGGAACGCGGCCTTTCGGCGAAGGATTCGGGGAGCGCACCGAGAGACCTGCGGGTGATCGGTGCGCTCGCCCATCACCCACGGGCTATTGCTGGCGGGACCTGGACGCTAGGAGACCTGGTGTCTTGTCCGGTCACCCATGGGCGGTCGCCTCATGAAACGGTTGGAAGCTTTGTTGATTCGGTGATCCACAGGGGTGTGCCGTCCCCGCAGACGACGCGCTGCCCTTCGGTGGGCTCCAGGCTGGTGCGTTTCACGATGAGGCGAGTGCCGTTGACCTCGGCGATGGGGCTCTCGGGGGAGCGCATGAAGCGGTGGGTTCTGACCTGGTTGTGGATCGTGTGGGCAGCGTCGGACCAGCGGATGCGGGCGAACTCCTCTTCCATGAACCCCGCGTAGGTGGCCTCGCTGTGGTCCTGGGGTTCGCCGGGATCCTCGTTGGCGACGCGGGTCAAGGCTGTGCGCAGCAACTCGTAGACCACAGGCATCGCGTCCGTGCAGTAGTTCGACCAGTTGATGTCGTCTGCCAGGGGTATGCCGTCCTTCTGAGCGAGGACGTTGCCCGTGTCGAAGCCCTCGTCCATCCGGTGGACGGTGATGCCTCCGGTGGGATCACCGTTGCGAATGGCCCAGAGCAGCGGCGCCGGCCCTCGGTACTTCGGCAGCATGGAGACGTGGATGTTGATCGCGCCGTGCCGGGGGATGTCCAGCACGGAGCGGGGAAGCTTCCACGCGAAACCGAAGACGATGAGTAGGTCGGGACGGTAGCTTTCCAGGGAAAGTGCCAGACCCTCGATGTTTCCGGGGAGTAGTAGGTCCATTCCTCGTGGAACGACTTTGAGGATTTCCGCGGTCGCCTCTCCTGCGTCGCCGAGGTTGGGTCCGCCGGAACGCAGAGAGCGTCCGTGGAAATAGGCGACCGGTCGGTGTCCGGAGTCTGAGCAGGCCGCGTGGATGGTGGAGAACTCGTCGGGTCCGGACGAGATCACGCAAATTCGGAGAGGGGTCGACATCTCCCAGTTTCTTTATGAGTGGGGGTTTTGTTGGCTACTTCAGGGTGAATTCGTGGTGTGGGGTGGCCAGGGTCCATGCTGACTCGAACGCCTCTGCGCACAGCTTCGCCACGTCCGGGTCGGTGCTGAACTCATTTCCGACCCAGCCGCCGTCCCCGGTGAAATGGTTGAACAGAACTTTCGTTCCGTCGAGGATCCAGCAGTCGTTTCCGGGTAGGGCCAGGCCCGAGGCGTTCGTGCGGGGCAGCCAGCGGATGTCCTCCCCGGCCGCCAGGTTCTGGGGGGTTCCCTCGTGTTCGAAGCGGATGTACTCGGTCACCGGTTCGGAGACGATCCGCACCCGGCGCAGGCGCACGTTCCGCTCGGCGGTGGAGCGCATCAGGTCGAGCCAGCCCGCCTTGCTGCGCGCGTCATCCTCTGGCCCCCAGTCACCCGCGCGCCACCTTTCGATGTCGGCCTCTTCCTCCGCCACCGCGTAGTGGTCGCGCATCTCCAGGTGGTAGGCGAATTCCTGGCACTCATGGAACAACCGTGCCCAACCGGCCGCATCAAGAGACTTCACTCGGACCCTCCTTCGGCAGGTATTCGAACAGGCTGGCCGGAACGCGGACGACGGTTTCTCCGTCGGGGATATTCATCTGCTCTATATCATTGGGATCGCTGACGATATATCCCTGGACGATGAAATCGCCGCTTTCCTCGTCCTGATACAACCTGGGTGAACCGCCCTGGCCGGTAGCACCACCGACAAACTTGATTCTCATGAGCACCTCGCGTCTCGAAGATTCTTGAATCTTGGGCTGTTCGATCGGCTGCAGGGATAATAACAGTCAGCGTGGTTACAGAGAAGGAGTCTCATGACCCTTGTCCGGGATGGGCATAATAAGACGTATGGTGATCGCATCTGAAGGATGGCCCGATTCGGTCTTCGGATGCAGAGCCAGCGCAGGTCTGTCAGGCGGTCCCGGTGGAGACGAACAGGAGAAGATGTGACTCAAGGGTCGAGCCAGCACGACCATGAAGCAGCACCTGATCCGAAAGTCCGTAACTCGCTTTCGAGTTCGACCGGTAGCGGTGTGATCCAAGCGCGCGACATCGGCGGTGACGTGCATTTCCACAACCCCGCACTGGTCTCCGCGCTCCGTCCGGCTCAACTCCCCGGTGAGCTGCGTGGATTCGTCAACCGCACCGATGAGGTTCGGAGTCTGGACTCACTGTTGGATGACGCCTCTACCCCGGTCCAGAGCGGCGGGGCCCTACGGATAGCTCTGGTCGTGGGCACAGCTGGAGTGGGCAAGACGACCCTGGCCGTTCGTTGGGCGCATCGAATCAAGAGCCACTTCCCCGACGGGCAGTTATACGTCAACCTGCACGGATACGATCCGGGACCACAGGTGGCGACCACGGAGGTACTCGGTCGCTTCCTACGGGCCTTGGACGTGCCGTTGGACCGTATCCCCACCGGGGAGGAATCACGTGCGGAGCTGTTCCGCTCCGTGACGGCGGACCGGCACGTGCTCATCGTGTTGGACAACGCCGCTGGTGCCGGGGATGTCAGACCGCTTCTCCCCGGATCGGCGAACTGCCTGGTCGCGATCACGAGCCGTACCCGCATGTCTGGTTTGGTCATACGAGAAGGGGCACACCGGGTGAGTGTGGAGACGTTGTCACAAGCAGAATCGGTGCGGCTGCTGCGCACCACCATCGATGGACACCGCAGCGGTGATGACGACACCGACCTCGCCGAACTGGCCCTTCTGTGTGCCCGGCTGCCGCTGGCACTGAGAATCGTCGCGGAGCGGGCCGCCGCACGCCCGCACATGCCGCTGCGCGACCTGATCACTGAGCTCCGTGACGAGTCCGGGATCTGGGATGCGCTGTCGGTGTCCGGAGAGGACAGTGCCGATGAGGCGGACGCGGTGCGTACGGTCTTCGCCTGGTCCTACCGAGCGCTCACGCCGCCCGTCGCTCGCATGTTCCGTTTGCTCGGGTTGCATCCGGGCTCCGATTTCTCCGTTGAAGCCGCCGCGGCACTGGCCGCGATTACCCCGGTAAGCGCCCGGAGGTACCTGGACGTCCTGACCGGTGCGCACCTGTTGGAGGAGTGCGGACACGACCGGTATCAATTCCACGATTTGTTGCGTGCCTACGCCATCGACCAGGCCCGGCAGGTGGAATCGGAGGGCGAGCAGCGAGAAGCGCTGCGGCGAGTCCTGGGGTGGTACCTGTACTCGGCTGCTGAGGCAGCGCGGGCTGGATCAGCCGCCTACACCATGCAGCTGACCCTCGAACCGATGGATGATTCGGTCGGGGTGATGGAGTTCGACGGGGTCAAGGCTGCGATCGCCTGGTACGAGACCGAACGCGACAACCTCAGCAGCTCCGTACGGATCGCCCACGACCACGGCATGCACCGGATCGCCTGGCAGATCCCCGCGACACTGACCATGCTCATCGCGGACCGGGAACCGGCTGACACGTGGCTGCCTGCCCAACGACAGGCTCTGTCCTCCGCACGGGCCTCGGGGGATAGGTACGGAGAGGCGATCACGCTCGACAACCTCGGGATCGCCTACCGGCACCTGTTCCGCCTGGAGGAGGCGGACGCATGCTTCGGGGCCGCGTTGGCCGTCTTTCAGGAGCTTGGTGACACCTTCGGGCAGGCCAGGGCCGCCAACGGGCTGGGGGTCGTTCGTATGTTCGCGCACCGGTTCGAAGACGCCGAATCCAGTTTCGAGCAGGCGCTGGAACAGGCGATCGAGCTCGATGATCCGGTGTACGTGGGGGCCTTCACCCGAAATCTCGGTTGGGTTCTGCTCGAAAGCGGCGTGCCCGAAGGGCTCGAACGGGCCGAGGCATCGCTGAACCGGTCGGTCGCCATCCTGGCTGAGACGAACGAGCCCCTGGAACAGGCCGAAGCGCTGACCCTCCTGGCGGCGGTCCACCGACAGACGGGACGTCACCCGTCGGCTCAGGAGACCGCGGAGCGGGCATTGTCCATCGCGGGGACGGCCGATGGAAAGCTTTTCGAAGGGCTTGCCCTCCTGGAACTGGGGCGGATCCTCCTGGCCAGTGAACGGGAAACCGAAGCGCTCGGCCACCTTCAGCAGGCCGCCGCCCTGTTTCCGCGGGTGGGCCGACTCGACCTTCAGGCGGCCGCCTGGGACGCCACTGGCGAAACCTACCTGTCGCTCGGACGGGCAGAGGAGGCTGCGGCGTTCCACCGACAGGCGATCGCGGCCTTTCGCAGCAAGGGGGACCGATGGTCCGAGGCCCTCGCGCTGGTCCGCCTCGCGACAGCACTCACGAGGCTCGGAACCCTCGACGAGGCGCGAGAACGCCGCAGTGAGGCTTTGCGGTTGCTTGAGGCCTTCCCGGGGCCCGCGGCGCGGGCACGGCGGTCCGAGATCGAGGCACAGGTGGTGGCCGGCGACTCGTGAATTGCTGAATGCCGGATCGCCGAGCCCGCTGAGGGAAGGTCGAGCTACTGCTGGTGGGGGTACTGCTGAGCCGGGTACTGCTGCTGGGGGTAGTAGACCGCCGTGTACTGCTGCAGGTACTTCAGGTTGGCGGCAGGGTTGTGGACCGCGAAGAACCACTTGGACATGGGGTGGTGCAGCTGGATCAGCGCGGTGATGGCCATCGGTAGCAGGAACAGTGCCCAGAGGAAACCGGTTCCGCCCAGCAGGGCCAGCGACTGTACGACGATCTGGATGATCAGGACGACCCTGGCCATGGTCCGCGCCCAGGAGTGACCGCGGACGAGGGGGACGGCGGTCACGGCCAGGAGGGTGGCAGGAAGGGTCCACGGGAGCGAGTAGCCGAACGCGTACCCCGGAGAGATCCCCGCCAAGGCCACGCCGACCATGTTGAAGGTGAAGACGATGAGTGCGAATGCGAAGGTCAGCCAGATCATCACGGCCACGGTCTTCACCTGGCCGGGGGCGGGGACCTGCTCAGGGGAGGGGAGCGGGACGGGCTGCGCAGGCTGAGGGTACATGGGGACCTTCGGGGTGAGGGAGAAGAGGGGGCGCCGCGGGCGTCACGACCGGAGCGGAACCGGGACGTAGTTTAGTGGTCGTTTCGACACGCTTCGTGGCGGGATGTGTGGGTGGATTCGGACCTCACGTTCTGGGTGTGCCGGACGGCTTCCCCGTGGAGAACGAAAAAGGAGCTGGCATGACTACTCTGCGGCGGCTCACGTTCGGCAACGTCGAGTTGTCTGCGAGGTGATGATGCAGACCCCCTTCGAACAGGCCGTGACTGAATACGGCGCCACCGTGCCGCGGGTGTGCAGCGCGGTGCTGGGGCCGCGCCCTCGCCAGAGACCGTCTTCCGGTGCCTGGCCCGCGGTCAGGAACGCGACTACCGGCATCAGATCACCGATGTCTGCTGGCACGGTCGACCACCGAGTCGGCAGACACCGTGTGCGACTGCACCACCTTGCACTTCGAGGCCGAGAAGGAGGACGGGCCGCGCAAGGTCGGGACGAGCAGGGAGCGCAGTGTCGCCACACGACCGGTGGCCGGTGGTGGCTCAGGTCCTGGAGGAGCCGCTGCTGAGAATGAGCCTGTCGTTCGAACGGCAGGGTAAATCAGGTACAGGGACGCGGAACAGTCGGTTTCGCCTCAGCCACGCTCTTCCGGAAGCGTCCTGGTGGCTGCCCTGTCCAGCGCCGGAAGGTCCGCGAGAAGGAGGCGGCGTCCGAGAACCCGACGAGATATGCGACCTCGCCCACTGACGTCCGTCCCGCCCGCAGGTAGCCGACCGCGAGGTCACGTCGCACGCTGTCGACGACCTGCCGAAAGTCGGTGCCCTCCCCCCGCAGCCGGCGGAACAGGGTTGATCGGCTGCAGTGGAGCCGAGCCGCCACCGTGTCCGCGCTGAGGCCTCCCTCGTGCACCACCGTGCGCACGATGTCCTCGACCCGCTCGCGAAAGCTCCCCGGCGGCGGACGTCGGGCCAGCAGCGCGTCCCCCTTCTCCTGCAGGACACCGAAGACGTAGCGGGAGTGCTGAGCCACCGGCCAAGAGCCTACCTCCGGGTGGAGCTCGATCTCGGTTCGCCGGTAACCGAACCGGACCGGACAGCCCAGTACACGCTCATACTCGGCCGTGCACTCCGGTGCCTCGCGGGTCAGGTGCACGCGCAGTGCGTGCGGACGGTCCAGGAAGCGCCGCGGACCACATACGAGGCGCGTGACCGCTTCCTGGGAGAGAACGTGGCCGGGCTCGACCGGCCGGCGTTCGACCAGCAGTAGACGCTTCCCCGAACGTTCGAGCTCGAACCGTGGGCCGACCTCGTCCGTGTCGATCTCGAGCGCGAGGCGTTCGTACCGCTGGAGCTGCCGCAGGGCGGCGCTCATGTCGGGGGCCGCCTCCATGAGCAGGCCCACAATCGACACGTCGGCCATCGCGATCTCGGCCCCGTAGTGGAGCGAGAGGGCATCGTCGGAGAGAGTACGGCGAACAGCGTGCACGAGCTCCAGGTAACGCGGCAACGGGACGCGCGCGTCCGGGTCGCGCAGCCGCTCACGGGAGAGGCCCGAGGCCGCGGCGAGCGTGTCCGCGTCCGCACCGCGCCGCTCGGCGTAGGTGAGCAGCCCGGCGACGAGTCCGGCCGCGATCGTTGCCCGCTGCATTCGGATCCTTTCCCAGAGAGGGTTCTCGAACCCTGACCCGCAGGATCAAGGATCCTGACACCCCAGATCATTCCGGCCCCGGAACCCGGTGACAAGACTGGCTGTATGAACGCTTCCACCACGTCGGCGACGGCCGACACGATGACGCCCCTGCGCCGCAACCTGCTGCGTGCCTGCTACCTGCTCCTGGTGGTCGGCCTCGGCCTCACCGCCTGGCCACGACTGCTGACGTCGGGGCTTGACCGCCCCCTCCTGGACGGAGCCTTCGACGCCGTGCTGTGCGCCCTGCAGCTCCTCGCGATCGTCGGGCTCTTCGCACCGGCGCGAATGATCCTCGTGCTCGTGTTCGAGGTGTGCTGGAAGGCGATCTGGGTACTCGCGGTCGCGGTGCCGCTGTGGTGGCGCGGCACTGTGACCCCGGAGGTCTCCGAGACGTTGTTCGCCTGTGCCTTGGCGGTCCCGTTCGTCCTCGTCATCCCCTGGCGTGCCCTGGTCCGCGACCTGACCCGACAGAGTGAGCCCTGGCGCACGACACCGAGCGGCCCTGGCATACCGGCCGTGCGGTAGGCGCTGATCCAGCCGTGCCCTGCCTGTCAGGCGATCTTTGGGACTCGCGCGTTCGACTCCCTGAACCGGAAGCTGCCAATCCGTGTGAGACGTTCTATGCTGCCGATTTTCCCAGCTCGGAAATGGTCTTCCCCTCGTTGGTGGGCTGAGGCGGGTTGATGTGAACCACCTCGACCATGTCGCGCACGTCGGGGTGCCTCGAGTCATGGAGCAGGGTGAACTCCTCGCGGTTCAAGAAGCACATCTCGGTGTCGGCGCCGTGGCCGGCCCGCGCCATGGGCCCCGTGCACCCGCTGGTGCACCCTCGACAACGCAAAAGCCCCTGACCCTGCGACGTTGTCGCTGGTCAGGGGCTTGAGCCTCTGGGGTGAGTGACGGGACTTGAACCCGCGACTTCTTGGACCACAACCAAGTGCTCTACCGGCTGAGCTACACCCACCACGTCCGCCTGGCCTCTCGGCCCTGCGTACGTATGAAAGCTTATCGGACTCTGAGGAGTGCTTCGATCAGTTTTCCGGGGTGGACTTTGCGAGAGCCGCGTCACGTGCCTCGAAGCCGCTGCCGTCGGCGACTACTTCGGCGGCGATGGCGCGGGCCGTGGACGAGCTCAGGCCGGGTTCCGGGAGGAAGGCGGCGGCGCGGAAATACCGCAGCTCACGGATGCTTTCGGTGATGTCGGCGAGGGCGCGGTGGCCGCCGTTCTTCTCCGGGCTCGCGTAGTAGACGCGCGGGTGCCAGCGGCGCAGGAGCTCCTTGATGGAGGAGACGTCGACCATCCGGTAGTGCAGGAAATCGTCGATGCGCCGCATGTCGCGGGCGAGGAAGGTGCGGTCCGTGGCGATCGAGTTGCCGCACAGGGGCGCCTTGCGGGGCTCGGTGACGTACTGGTGGATGTGCTCCAGGACGCGGTCCTCTGCTTCTTCGAGGGTCACGCCCTTGTCGAGCTCCTCCAGGAGCCCCGAGGTGGTGTGCATGTTCCGGACGAAGTCGCCCATCCGGTCCAGGGCCTCCTGCGGGGGCTTGATCACGACATCCACACCCTCGTCGAGGATGTTCAAATCGCCGTCGGTGATCAGACAGGCAACCTCGATCAGTGCGTCGTTCTCGAAGTCGAGGCCTGTCATCTCGCAGTCGATCCACACCAAACTGTCATTCATACCGGTCAGCTTAGGGGTTTTGCGGAGCAGTGCGGAGATAGCGAAGGGGCGGCGGGTCTACGACCCACCGCCCCCGTCACCACTGGGTCAGTCCCAGACGAAGGGGTCCGAGACACCCGGCGGTTCGCCGACGTCGAAGATGATGTACAGCCAGTCCCACACGTCCCAGAACTGGAGGTAGGCCAGCACCAGCAGGACCAGGGTGATCGCGATCAGGGCGAAGCAGCCGCAGCCGCAGCCGCGCTTCTTCTTCGCGGGTGGCTGGGGCGGCTGGGGCTGCTGGGGCGGCTGGCCGTACGGGTTGCCGAACGGGTCACCCTGGGGTCCTCCGGGAGGACCGCCCTGGGGCCCACCGGGGGGCGGACCCCAAGGGGAGCCGCCGGGCGGCCGACCACCGGGACCACCCGGGCCGCCGGGAGGTCCGCCCATGGGGCCCTGGTGCGGGCCGCCGGGACCGCCGGGAGGAGGTCCACCGGGGCGGCCAGGTCCACCAGGGGGACCGCCGGGGCCGCCGCCCATGGGCGGGCGCGGGCCGAACTGCTGGGGTGGCTGCTGACCGGGGGGCGGGCCCTGCGGGGGCATCGGCGGGCGGTTGCCCATCTGCTGCGGCGGCGGGAAGCCCCCGGGCGGGCCGAACTGCTGCGGCGGCTGACCGGGAGGCGGACCCTGCGGCCCGAACCCCTGCTGCTGGAAGCCGGGCTGAGGGCCGGACGGGGGCTGGTGCGGTCCGGACGGCGGCTGGTTCGCCCCGGACGGGGGCCGCTGGCCCGGGAAACCGCCCGGCTGCGGGCCGGAGGGCGGCTGGCCGCCCTGGGGTCCACCCGCGGGGTTGAAGCCCTGCTGCGGCCCGGAGGGGGGCTGGTGCGGCCCGGACAGCGGCTGGTTGGCGCCCGAGTGGGGCTGGCCCGGGTTCTGCGGGGTCCAGCCGAGCGGCGGGGCGCCGGCGGACTGGGGGTCGTTGGCCGCCGAAGGCGTGTCCGCCTGGGGGACCGGGGGAGCGTGCTTGGCGGCCTCCTCGGCGCGCTTGCGCTCCTCCTCGGCCCGCTGCTGGGCTTCCTCGGCCTGCTTCTCGGCCTCGGCCTCCCTGCGGACCCGCTCCTCCTCGCGCTTCTGGGCAGCCTCCTCCTCGGCCTGGCGGCGCTGCTCCTTGCGCTCCTCGGAGAGGTCGGACCAGCCCTCCTTGAGACTGCCGAGGAACTTGTTGAACTTGCCGCCCTTGTCGTCCCCGTCCTCGCCCCCGCCGCCCGAGAACATCGGGTCGTTGGGGTCGAAGATGGCGGTGCCGCCGGGCGACTGGTCAGCGCCGGACCGGTCGTCGCCGGGTGTGAACACGGCGGTGCGGGGGGTGTCACCGGCGGCGTTGGGGTCGAAGACGGCGGTACGGGGGGTGTCGCCGATCGCGTTCGGGTCGAACACCGCCGTGCGCGGGGTGTCGCCGATGGCCTCGTCGGCGAGGTTGGCCGTGGGCACCTCGTCGTCCGGGATGTGGGCGGTGGGAACGTCGTCGCCCGATCCGGGCAGATCGCCGGGGCTGACCCGCATGGTGGCGCCGACACCGCTCAGGTCAGCGGTGGCCTCGTCGTCGTCGGCGAGGTTGGCCGTGGGCATCTCGTCAGCGTGGCCAGCGGACTGCTGGCTCCAGGACGGGCTGATCCGCATGGTGCTGGGCTCGTCGTCCACCGGGGGCTGGTTGCCCGGGGCCGAGGCCTGCTGGGCCCAGGACGGATCGATCCGCATGGTGCTGGGCTCGTCCCCGATCGGGGCGGGGGGAGGGGTGGTGCTGCCTGAGGGCTGTTGGGGGGAGGCGTCCTGTGCCCAGGAGGGGTTGATTCGGACGGTGCTTGGCTCGTCGTCGTCGGGGGCGGTCGGGGGCTGCGGAGCGGGGTCGGGGGCCGAGGCCTGCTGCGCCCACGAGGGGTCGATGCGCATGGTGCTGGGCTCGTCCTCGACCGGTACCGGCGCGGGGGCGGAGGAGCCCAGCCGAACCGTCCCCTCCTCCTCGTCGTCGGACGAGGGGTCGTCCCTGTTCTGACCGCCCAGGTAGGTGGTGGCGGCTTCCTCATCGGAGCCGTCGGCGCCGCCTTGGAGTTCGCTCAGTGAACGGGTATGCCTCGTCCACTCGTCACCGTTCCACCATCTGAGCGTCTGCGCGTCGCCCTGCGGGTCCGCGTACCAACCCGGCTCGATAGATCCACCCATGGGCGCCAGACTAAGGGGTTTTGGAGCTGTACTTAACCAGTGGAATCCGATTCTCCTTGAAGGCGGGGATTTGGTGGGTTCATCCCTCCCTTTGTGTGCTTACGTGATGACCGAGGGTTGCGGTTCGGGGTGTTCCCTGGGCAGCTGAGGGGGCCTTGCCGTCGCGGCCGCCTCAGGGACGGACCCCGACCTCGGTCCCGGTGCCGGTGCCGGGACCGGGGACACTTCGCGTGTTCCCGCGATCAGGAGCTGCTCGGGGTCCACCCGCCCGGGCGCGGTCGACGCGGAACCCGGGACCTGGTCGTGGCCGAAGTGCCCGCCACGGGACCACGTGCGGGACTGCTCCTCCTCGCTGGGGCGCCGCTCGCCCCACAGCCCGGGCGGACCGGCGGGCCAGCCCCTCTCCACACCCCACGAGCCCAGCCACTCCAGGACCGGTGCCAGACCGACCAGGGGGCCGTCGGTGAAAGGTTCCTTCTCCGTCGACACCACGGCGATCATGAGGCACACCCGGCCCTCGTCGCCGTGGTCCAGGTGCTGTCCGTAGCGCGAGGTGTGGCCCAGCAGGAGCTCGCTCCGGCGGGTGGCCGCCAGGATCTGCGCCACCGCGCCGGTCAGCGGGTTCCACACCAGGTGGGGGGTCCTGCCCTCGTGGACCAGGCGGGTCGCCTCCTCACGGGCCGACCACATGTTCGGGTCGGTTCCGGTCACCGTCCACACGGCACGCGGGGCGCCGACCCCGCCGGCGGTCCGTGTGGTTCCTCCGTCGATCCTCTCGGCACCGGGCATCCACGCCTTCGCCATGGCACTCCCCAATCCGACCGCAGCGGGTCTCAAGCCTGGAGGTCCGGGACGGCAGTGGAGGGACGGGGTTCCGGACCCAGGTCCCTCCCGTGGTACGCCACCCAGGAGAAGAAGTCCATAGCCCGTCGGGTGGTGGATAGGTTCATGTCACCTTCTGTTCCGCGGGTCCTGGCCGAACGTCCTCCGATCGCGGTTCCCGCCCCCCGGGCCCCTGTCCTGAACCCCGCCTCGGACCCAGCCCCGAATACCCACGAAATCCCCACGAAAGCGACGACCGGGCCGCGGCACACGGCCACGACCCGGTCGGTCGGTCATCAGTCCTGCGAGGGGCGCCCTGAGCCCTTGGTGAACTGGTCCCCTCAGCCCCTCTAACTCCCGTCGTTCTCGTCCGCGATACGCAGGGAGAACGCCTGGAGGAAGATGTCCCCGATTTCCGTCGGGTCCTCGGTCATGTACGCCGCGCCCCCGGTGGCCGCCGCGATCTCCTGCAGCGGCTCCAGGTTCTGCACGTCCGGGCCGAAAGCGATCGTGATGATCGGGATGGGCCGGGACGGGCTGATGAGCGAGTCGAGCTGGGACATCAGTTCGTCGAACTCCAGCCCGCCGGGGTTGTCGTTGTCCCCGTCGGTGAGCATCAGCACGACGTTGGTGCGGTCGGGCCGGTAGGTCCGGGACATCTCCTGGTAGGCGGCCAGGTAGGTCTCGTACAGCGCCGTGTCGCCCCGCGGCAGCGGCTCCAGGTTCTGGATCGCGGCACCGATCACGTCCCGGTGCTCGTTCCCCGCCTCATCGGTGGCCTGCAGCTCTCTTATCGGGGCGATCTCCTGGTAATTCATGTCGTTGTTGACGTTGGTGGAGAACTCCCACAGGCCCAGCTCGGAGGTGTCGGAGAACATCTGCAGGCCCTCGGCGGAGGCGGCACCGGCCACCTGCATGCGGGTGAGCCCGGTGCCGGGAACCTCGGCCAGCATCGACCCGGAGATATCGATGATGGTCAGTACCCGGGAGTCCATCTTCAGCTGGTTCCAGAAGCGGGTCAGCTCGGTGATGGAGCCCTCGGAGGGAGCGGGCAGCTCGCCCGGCTCCTCGGCGAGGAAACCGGCTTCCTCGGTCAGCACGGACGCGTCGAGCCCGCCCTCGGAGTTGCGGAAGCCCTCGGCGAGGAAGCGCTCGACGGCCTCGTCGGTGCGCACCGCGGTACGGAACACCTCGGCGGCGCGGGTGACCTCGCTCTCCTCGCTGCGCACGATGTAGGGGTAGTCGAGGAAGTAGGTGCCGTCGCTGAGGTAGTTGGGCTGGGCGGCGGAGTCGGAGTGGGCCGCGTTGTAGCGCCACACCGCCTGTTCGGACATCACCATCACGGGCGGGGCCTCGGCGCTGCCGCCGCTCAGGGCCAGGAACGCGGCGTCCTCGTCGGCGGAGGCGCCCTGGTGCAGGGCCTGCAGCGCGGCGGTCATGTGCGCGTTGAAGGTGTCGGCGTCGGGGGTGGCCTCCTCCAGGGCGCCGTGCAGCAGGTAGAGGGTGCCCAGGCCGCTGGAGCTGCGGGCCGGGTCGACCACCCGGACGACCCGGTCGGTCTCCTCGCCGGGGGCGGCGGTGGGGACCACGTCCATCCACGTGGTGTCTTCGTCGCTGTCGTCGGCGAATTCGGCGCGTTCGGTCAGCACCAGCGGGCTGCGGGCCAGCGAGGTGCCGGTCTCGGTGATGATGGCGTCCCCGGCCTGGCTCTGGACCAGGCGCGACCACACGGAGGAGTCCGGAATCCACACGTCTGAGTCGGTGTCGCCCATGGTGGCGCCGGCCCCGGTGATACCGAAGGCGACGTTGGCCGAGTCGGCCTGGCGCACGTTGGCGCGCACACACCTGTTGTCGACGGTGTGCTCTTCGGCGTTGAAGTCGCTGGCGATGTCGGTCAGCGCGGGGCCCAGTTCGGGGCTGACCGCGATGTCCAGTTCGATGTCGGAGCCGCCGCAGCCGTCGCCCTGCCCGAACATGTACACGCCCGCCACGGCGAGTCCGACCACGATCACCATCGCGGCGGCCAGGGCGGCGAACGCTCCGCCGCGACCGCGGCGGCGTCTGTTCCGGCCGGAGGGTTCTTCTGCGTATTTTCCGCGGTGACGTCCCACAGCATTCCTCACGGGTGGTGTACGGCCGAGGTGTCGTACAAGGGGGATGAGTCGGTAGGGGGTGTTGTGTGGTGTTACTGATGGGAACGTTACTCAACGCACCAAGTGCCGTGAATGGGGCCACACCCGGAGGGCTGTGGGCAGCACTCGGGCAGGTGGGACCGGATCACGGACGGAGCAGCGGCCACCTTGGGAAATTCGACCGGTATGGACCGGATTGGTGTTCCGAATGTGGTCTGTCCGAAAAGCCATTCCGATACCGAATCGAGACCCCTTTGTTGGGGCTAGTTGTCGCAGTTGGGTACACACAAACGCCGCGAGATCGAGCTGAGGAAGATGTCGCCGATCTCGTTCGGCTCCTCGGTCACGAAGGACGAACCGCTGGTGGCCCGCGCGATCTGTGCCAGCTCCAGCTCGTCGGCCTGTTCACCGAAGGCGATGATGAACATCGTGACCGGTCGCTGGGGGTCGAACCGGTCCTGCAGCGCGGCCACCAGCTCCTCGTGGGAGATGTCGCTGGACCCCTCGTCCTGCCCGGCGGTTAGCAGGATGACGCTGTTGATCTTGTCCTCGTGGTAGTTGTCCGTCACCTCGTCGTAGGCGGCCAGGATGTTGTCGTACAGGCGTGACTCGCCGCCCGCGACCTCCAGTTCCTGGGCCACCTTGACCAGCTCCTGGCGGCGGGTGGTGTCGCCGTTGTCCGCCGCGCCCAGCCGGTGCATGTCCGCGGCCTCGTCACGGCCGTTCCCGTCGAGCTCCTCGGACATCAGCCACAGGCCCATGTCGGTCTCGTCGGGGAACATCCCCAGCCCCATCAGGGCGGCCTGCTTGGCGACCTCGATCCGCTGCGGGCCGCCGTTGAGGTCGTCGGCCATGTTCTCCGAGGCGTCGGCCAGCACCAGCGTGCGGCTGGGCATGCCCAGCCGGTTCCAGTCGGTGACCGAGGCGAGCAGGGCATCGCCGGTCAGGTCGTCGTGGACGGGCGGCTGGTCCGCGATGATCCCGGTCTGGGCGGCAAGGGTGGACGACGCCTCCCCGCTCGGGTCGCGAAAGCCCAGTTCGCGCAGGCTCGTCCGGTGCTCGCTGCCGCGCAGGACCTCGTACAGGTCGGCGGCGGCCGACTGCAGCGCGGAGTCGTCGGTGGCGGTGACGTACGGGTAGTCCAGGTTGACCGTGCCGTCGCTGATGTAGTGCGCCTGGAGCGCGGGGGCGGAGTCGGCGCGGCGGCTGTTGTAGGCCACCACGGCCTGCTCGGGCACGGCGATGACCGGGGCCACCCGCTCGTGTGCGGCGGCCGAACCGGTGAAGACGTTGGTCAGGTCGATCTCACCGAACGCGCTGTCCAGCTGGACGTCGCGCACGAAGTCGGTCATCGCGGTGTCGGCCTCGTCCCCGCTGCCCAGGTGGTCGCGGATCGCGTGCATGACCGTCATGCCGTCGGCGCCGCGGTTGGGGTCGACCATCACCACGGGGCGGTCGGGGTCGCGCTCGTCGGGCAGGAGCAGGGTCCAGCTGGCGTCGTCCGGGTCCGGCATCCCCTCGGTGTTCGGCGGGGCCGCGAGCACCACCGGGGAACTCGCGAGGGAGGGCGGGTCGGTCTCGATCCCGTGCGCCCCGCCGTCGGAGACCCGGGCCAGCTCGACCCAGGCGGAGGACTCGGGCACCCACACGTGCGGGGCGATGGTGGAGTCACCCGGCTGGCCCCCGGTCAGCGCCGACAGGATCCGGTGCGGCGCGATCTCGTCCACCTGCGCGTACACGCACTGCCCGCCGTAGCTGGGCCGGTCCGCGTTGAACTCCGCCGCCGCCTCGCGCATCACGGGGGCGATGCTCTGGGTGGTGGACACCCGCAGGTAGCGGGTCTCCCCGCAGCCGAGGGCATTCATGGTGACCGGCACGGCGATCGCGGCGACGACGATCAGGGCGACGACGATCGCGGTGATCCCCAGCGGAGACCGCACCGCCTTGCGGGTGGTGGTGACGGTCGGTGAGGGAAGACGGTGGCGTCCACTGGACACGTGCACTCCGGGGGTGTGGCTGTCTCCGGTCCCGGACTGAGAACCTCTGGGAGCCTCTCCGGGGCCGGGCTCAGGGGGGCGGGCTCGGGGTCGGCCGCGGGGCGCTGCGCCCGGCACCCGCGGTGGGAACTGTGCGAACCTTCGTGCGGCGAACGGCATCACACACTGCGGATGTGATCGACCAACCGTTGGCACACGAACGATTCCTCACCAGGACCTTACTCGTTGGTAGGTCGGGGAGGAAGGGTGGGGGTGTCCTGGCTCACAGTGCAAACACCGGGCCGATCGTCCCTCCGCTTGTCGGAGGGGTTCTCGAAGGGTTCCCCTGCGCACCCGGTGATCGCTTTGTTACGGTGCCGGTCCAGTACCACTGTTCACTCCCGGCTACCATTGGCCCCCGGTATTCGCTTGACCGATACTTGACGCCCGCTTGGCTGTTGCCCCGCGAATCAGAGGCACCCCGCGCGGTGGGCGCCCCCGTGACCGATCGACCCCCGAGGGTTATGGCATGTCCCATTCGCACAGTGACCGACGGAGCCGAGGCAGTCTCGGCACCGCGCTGCTCGCCGGAGCCTGCTGCGCCGGCGCGGTGGCCTACGCCGTGCTGGTCGGGCCGTCGATGCTGCCACCGCAGGACGTGCAGACCACGAACGCGGCCAGCCCGGAGGTGCTCGGAAGCGCCATCGAGCCCCAGGAGGAGTCGGAGGACGAGTCCGGTCCCGTCGGCCACCTGCGCATCCACGTCAGCGACCGGGGCCTGGCCTGGGTGCAGACCCTGAACTGCACCGGCGACCTCGCCGAGGACCCCGAGCCCTGCACCGTGATGGCCGAGGCCGCCGAGGAACTCGCCGGGGACCCGACCGCCGGTGACCCCGAGTCCGACGAGAACGGGGAGCCGCGCGAAGTCTCCGCGGGCGAACTGTTCACCGAGGTCCGTGAGGGAACGGTCTGCACCGACAAGGTGTACGGCCCGCAGGAAGCCATGATCGAGGGCATCTGGGAGGGCGCGGAGATCGAGACCACGCTCTCCCGCAAGGGCTCCTGCGAAGAGGCCCGCTGGCAGCGGCTGCGCGCCGTCACCGAACAGATCGCCTGAATCGGAAGGGCGCTGGGGGGTTCGGGCTGCGGGATAATCGCTGACCATGGATGTCATCAGGGTCAGTGACCCCGCCGACCCGCGTCTGGCCGACTACACCCGGCTCCGCGACGTCAACCTGCGCCGCCACCTGGAGGCCGAGCACGGCCTGTTCATGGCCGAGGGCGACAAGGTGATCCGCCGAGCCGCCACCGCCGGGTTCGTCCCCCGCAGCTTCCTGCTCACCGAACGCCGAGCCGAGGCTTTGGACGACGTGGTCGCCGCCTCCGGAGCGCCGCTGTACGTGGTGAGCGAGGAGACCGCCGAACGCGTGGTCGGCTTCGACCTGCACCGGGGAGCACTCGCCGCCTACCACCGCAAGCCCCTGCCGGAGCTCGGGGAGGTCCTGGCCAAGGCCCGCAGCATCGTGGTGCTGGAGGACCTGGTGGACCACACCAACGTCGGCGCGATCTTCCGTAGCGCCGCCGGGCTGGGCGTGGACGCGGTGGTCCTCGCGCCGCGCTGCGCGGACCCGCTCTACCGCCGCTCCGTGAAGGTGTCGATGGGGGCAGTGTTCACCCTGCCCTACACCCGCCTCGACGACTGGTACGGCGGCCTCGACACCCTGCGCGACGCCGGTTTCGACCTCATGGCGCTCACCCCGGGCGAGGGTTCACTGCCGATGCGCGAGGCCATGGACCGCCTCGAAGCCGACGCCAGGGTGGGGCTGCTGCTGGGCACCGAGGGCGACGGACTGTCCTCACGCTGGCTGGAGCGGGCCACCTCCCGCGTGCACATTCCGATGGCCGACCGGGACATCGACTCCCTGAACGTCACCGCTGCGGCCGCCATCGCCTGCTACGAGCTCTCGAGGTTCAGCAAGGTGGCGGCCCGGGAGCACTTGGGCTGAGCGGGACGACCGAGCCCGAGCTGGGGGAGGAACCCGGTCCGGTCAGGCAACGACCCCGCCTCGGTTCCGACGAGCCCGTAGTGTGGCGCGTGACACGGACCGAGGACAGGGAGGACGCACGACATGGGCGGCCGAGCACTGGTGCAGTGGGAGCAGAACAGGGACAACGCGCCCGAAGCGCTCCACGTCGACCTCTACGCGGGGGGACCGGCCCCGGAAGAGGGGCTGGCGGACGTCACCTTCTACCAAGTGCCCTACGCGCCCTCCACCCAGGGCGTCGACGAGCGGCTCGACATCATCACGCGCATGCCCGAGCTCAGGGTTCTGCAGCTGGTTTCGGCCGGGTACGAACAGGTCCTCGGGCTCCTCCCGGACCACGTCACCCTGTGCAACGGCCGGGGGCTGCACGACGCCAGCACCGCCGAGCACGCGCTCGCGCTCATGCTCGCCGCGCAGCGCGACCTGCCCCGGTGGGCGATCGACCAGCGCGAACACCGTTGGGGTTCGGTCCCGCAGCGTTCCCTGGCGGACTCCCGGGTGATGATCATCGGCTACGGGAGCATCGGCCAGGCGATCGAGGCGCGCCTGCTGCCCTTCGAGACCGAGGTGGTCCGGGTGGCCAGCCAGGCCCGCCCGGAAGAGGACGTGCACGGGGTCAACGAACTCCACGTGCTCCTGCCCGAAGTGGACATCGTCGTCCTGGTCACCCCGCTCACCGAGGACACGCGGGGCCTGTTCGGCGCGCATGAGTTCGCCCTGCTGCGCGACGACGCCCTGGTGGTCAATGTCGGCCGCGGCGCGGTCCTGGACACCGACGCCCTGCTCGCCCAGAACGGCCGGGTCCGCGCGGCCCTGGACGTCACCGACCCCGAACCGCTTCCGGTGGAACAACCGCTCTGGGACGCCCCCGGCGTGTACCTGACCCCGCACGTGGCGGGCGGCTCCGCGGCCTTCTACCCGCGCGCCCGCGCCTTCATGGACGCTCAACTGGCCCGCTGGGCAGCCGGGGAACCTCTGGCCAACGTCGTCCGCCCCGGCAAGTAGGGCGCGCCAGACCTTGGGGCGCGGGCAGGGCCTCAAGGTTCAGCGTGACCGGTACGCGTCAGCCCGGTGTTCGATGGCGCTGACGAGCACGGTGCGCTCTTCCTCGTCGATCTCGTAGAGCACGCGATAGGCGCCTCGCCGAGCTGACCGTGTTCCTTCATAGGGAGGGAGGAGTAGTCGCTTGCCCAGTCGGTGCGAGTTCTCCGGCAGCGTCGTGGTGATGAACTCGTAGACGGCAGCGGTCACCTTTTCCGGAAGACGTCCGGCAAGCATCCTGGCTGCCGGGCCACTGATCCTCATCTTGTACGGAGCGTGCTCTTCAAGGTTCACGTCTGACGCTTCCGCCGAGCCATCAAAGCGGCGAGTTCATCAGTGTCCAGGACGTCGTCTGCTGCCTTCGCGGCCTTGGATTCCTGAAGCTGGTGCAGCAGTTGAGGACTGGCCAGCACGTCCAGCGTCTCTTCCAGGGCCTCCAGGTCTGCGGGGGAGAGGAGGACCGCGGCGGGCTCACCGTGTCTGGTGATGACCACTCTCTCGTGAGTGCGCTCGACATCGTCGACCAGCTCGGACAGGCGGTTGCGGGCTTCGGTCAGCGGCATGGTCGTCATGCCACCCATGATAGGCAAAAACTGGCGTGAAGTCTGTACAGAATCGACGAACGCCGAATGTCGGTGCTGCGGGGGAGACTGGTGACATGCGGATCGCGGTGGTCGCCGACGGGGACGGTGGAGGGTGGCTGGCGGAGCTGGGTGATGGTGCTCCGACCACTCCCGTCGCTCCCGTGCGCCGGGTGGGTGACCTGGTGGCGGAGGTTCGGGCGGCCGAGCACGCTTCCGCCGAACCGCCGCGGTGGGTCTGGGCGGACACCGAGGACCTCTACCCCGACCTGGTGCGGGCCGGGGTGCGGGTGGCGCGCTGTCATGACGCCGCGCTGACCGAAGCCCTGCTGCTGGGGTACGAGGCGCGGCACTCCGAACCCCACTCACTGGGCGCGGCCTGGGCGCGGTTGCACGACCTGCCCGTGCCCGATGACCCGGCCCGGCCGCTGGGGGAGGGCACGGCCGCGCAACCGGCGCTGTTCGAGGCCGACCGTTCCACGCTGCCGCCCGGTACCGACCGGCTCGCCGCCCTGGTGGAGGTCCACACCGACCAGCGAAGACGCATCGCCGATCTCCCCGAACCCGGGCGGATGGCGCTGCTGGTCGCGGTGGAGTCGGCCGGGGCCCTGGCCGCCGTGGAGATGAGCCACGACGGGCTGCCCTGGCGCCGCGACGTCCACGACCAGGTGCTCACCGAGATCCTCGGGCCGCGGCCGCGCGCGGGGGAGCGGCCGCCGGTACTCGCTGATCTGGCCGTGCGGATCGGCGAGGTGGTCGGCCACGAGGTCAACCCGGACTCGCCCGCGCAGGTCCTCAAGGCGATGGCGTGGGTCGGCCACCCGGTGGAGTCCACCCGCTCCTGGGTCCTGGAGGCCGTCGACCATCCGCTGGTCCCCCTGCTGCTGCGCTACAAGGAGCTCGCCCGACTGCATTCGGCCAACGGCTGGGCCTGGCTGGAGACCTGGGTGCGGGAACTGCCGGGGGAGGACGGGGAGCCCAGACTGGGCCGGTTCCAGCCCGACTACGTGGTGGGCGGGGTCGTCTCCGGGCGCTGGGCCACTCGGGGCGGCGGCGCGCTCCAAATCCCCAAGTCCGTCCGCCGCGCCGTGCGCGCAGACCCCGGCTGGGTGCTGGTCCGCGCCGACGCCGGACAGCTCGAACCCCGCGTGCTGGCCGCGGTGTCCGGAGACGACGCCCTCGCGGCCGCCGCCGCGGAGGAGGACCTGTACGCCCGCCTGGCCGTGCACGTGGGCGACGACCGCGAACGCGCGAAGATCGGCATGCTCGCCGCCATGTACGGGCAGACCTCCGGCGACGCCGCCCCGCTGCTGGCCACCATGCGCCGCCTCTACCCCCGGGCCCTGGAACACGTGGACGCCGCCGCCCGTACCGGAGAGGGCGGCGGGATCGTCCGTTCCTGGCTGGGCCGCACCTCGCCCGCGCCGGGCGACTGGGCGGCGACCGTCGCAGCCACGGACGGTGACCGAAGACGCCGCGCGCATGGCCGGTTCACCCGTAACTTCGTCGTCCAGGCCACCGCCGCCGAGTGGGCGCTGGTCCTGCTCGCCGCGCTGCGCCAAGAGCTGCCGAAGACCCCTGAGGGCGGCGGGATCGTCTTCTTCGTGCACGACGAGGTCGTCCTGCACGTGCCCGCGGAGCTCGCCGAGGAGACGGTTCGGGCGATCGAGCGGGCCCAGAGCCGGACCAGGGAGATCCTTTTTGGCGACACCCCCGTCCGGTTCCCCCTCGCGGTGTCGGTCACGGAATGTTATGCCGATCGCTAATTCCAGGCTGAAAACCATGAGTCATCCGGGGAACGGACAAGCCGCTGAAAGGTGGACGTCCGGTATCGGACGGCGTGGGCATCTTGCAAACGCGTCCAGGTACACCCATTCTTGGACGCGAACAGTGTTATCAAAGGCCGTGCGCCGCAGCGGCTCCCCTGCCCGCCGCGGTCAGAGAAAGGGTGATTGACCCCCGTGCGGAACCGTCTCAGAACATGTGCGGGCACCACGGCCGCGTTCGCGGTCGCCTTCACGGCCTTCGGGGCTACCCCCGCGATGGCCGCCCCCGTCGTCGAGGACCGCCCGCCCCTCTCCGAGCAGGTCGCGCCCGAGCTCGCCGTCCCCAGCGGCTCCGTGCCCCGAGCGACCGACCCCGAGACCCCCGACACTGCCGAGTCCGAGGCCCCTGACACCGCGGACGTCGCCGAACTCAAGCGGGACGCTTACGTCGCCCCCTTCCGCGAGGCGCGCTCCGTCGAGTACTTCGCGGTGGCCGCTGAGAAACTGCCCCGGGAGGCCGTCGACGCGGTCCGCGACATCGACGGGGTGGAGAACGTCCTCACCGTCGACGCCGCGCGTGTGGAGATCGACGGCGAACCCACCTCGGTGCTGGGCGTCAACCCGTCCAGTTTCCGTAACCACGCCCCCAAGCCCTCCGCCGAGTCCGACGAGATCTGGCAGGGTGTCGCCGAGGGCCACATCGCGCTCTCCAAGGAGGTGGGCACCGAACGCGAGCTGGACATCGGCAGCGAGGTCACCCTCGCCGGCGGTAACGGCAAGGTGCCCCTGGAGGTGTGGACCCACGCCACCTCCGGCATCGCTGGGATCGACGCCCTCGTCTCCCGCGAACTCTCCCGTGAACTGGGCATGCCCGAGGGCAACGCCCTGGTGATCTCCGCCCCCGACACGGACCTGTGGGACCTGCACGAGGAGCTCGAGGAGATCCTCGGCGAGGACGCCTCGCTCCAGCTGGTCGCCGATGCCCCCGAACCGCTGGTCGACGGCGACGCCGTGCCCTCCACGGTGATCGAGCGGGTCATCGCTAACGCCGAGACCCAGCTGGGTGTGCCCTACGTGTGGGGCGGCACCACCCCGAACGTCGGCTTTGACTGCTCCGGGCTGCTCCAGTGGGCCTTCCGCGAGGCGGGCGTGTCCATCCCGCGCGTCACCCATGACCAGTGGAACGCGGGCCAGCGCGTGGAGTGGGACGACCTCCAGCGCGGCGACCTACTGTTCTGGCGCTCGGATCCGACCGCGCCGAACTACATCTCGCACGTGGCCATCTACTTGGGCGACGGCCAGATGCTGGAGGCCCCGCGCACCGGCCTGGATGTTCGGGTCACCTCGGTGCGGACTGCCAACTACGCGGGCGCGGTGCGCGTTAACACCTGACCCCGAGCACGGACTCGAACAACGAAACAGGGCCGTGGCCACACCCTTCCGGTGGCGCCACGGCCTTTTCCGTATCTGTGAACCAGGAAGGGCCGGGCACAAGGAAGGGTTCGGGTATGGGGAGAAAGCTGGGCACGGAGAAAGAGCCGGGCACGGGGAGGATGCGCACACGAGGAAGGGCCGCGGCGTCATCTGGGGAGAAAACGCCACGGCCCTTCATCTCTCCATGTCCGAAAAACCGCCGGGAGGGGAAGGCAGGCCTCGGTTAGGAGGGGGGACAAGGGCCGCCGCTGAGGGAGGGGGAGACAGCGGTGGTCGACCCTTTCGGTGGTATGGAGTTGTGACGGGGCAGCCTCCGCGAAAACGCCCTGGGCCGGGTGTCCCGTCGCACAGGTCTACATAAGCAGTGACCGGCCGATTTGGCAAGAGCTTGACTCAAGCCATGCAAGTACCCGCAGGCCGCCACAAAGTCCCCTCCTGTCCAGCAAGAGGGGACTTCCGTGCGCTTTCGTCTCCCTTCGGGTCAGCGCCCGGCCGCGTACCCCTGGGCGCCCCGGGCGTCCGCGGCGGCGCGCAGCTCACCGCTCTCCGGGTCGCGGGCGACGGCCGCCAGACGGCCCAGCGACCACTTGTCGGCCACCTGGACCCGGTGCCCGCGGGCGCGCAGATCCTCGACGACCTCCTCGCCCACACCGGGCTCGATGACCAGGTCACCCGGCACGGTCTCGCGGGGGTGGAAGGAGCTGGGGAAGGCGTTGGTGTGGAACATCGGGGTGTCCAGGGCCTCCTGCAGGTCGTCCACCCCGTTGAGGACGCGCAGCAGGGCTGTGGTGGTCCACTGGTCCTGCTGGTCGCCACCGGGCGTGCCGATGGCCAGAACGGCCTCGCCGTCCGACCGGGTCACCAGGGTGGGCGAAAGGGTGGTGCGGGGCCGGCGCCGCGGCGAGAGGGCGTTCGGGGATGCCGGGTCGAGCCAGAACATCTGCGCCCGGGTACCCAGGGGGAAACCGAGTTCGGGGATGACCGGCGAACTGCTGAGCCAGCCGCCGCTGGGCGTCGCCGAGACCATGTTGCCCTCGGAGTCCACCACGTCCACGTGGCACGTGTCCCCGCGCAGGTCAGTCGGTTGGACACCGGAGGCGTTGCGGACGGTGGGCTCACCGGTGGTGCGGTCGCCCGGGGTCTCCCCGGGCAAATACACCGGCGGCTGGAACGGCGTGCGGCCGCCCGGCGAGCCGGGGCGCAGATCCAGGGAGGCCCGGCCGTCGTCGATCAGGCGGGCCCGCTCGGCGGCGTAGTCCGAGCTCAGCAGCTCCTTGAGCGGGACATCGGAGAAGTTCGGGTCGCCGTACCAGGCCTCGCGGTCGGCGAAGGCGAGCTTGGCGATCTCGGTGCTCCGGTGCACGAAGTCCGCGCTGACTCCCTCGTGCGCGTCCGCGCCCACTCCGCGGTCCTCAGCCATCCGCAGCTGCTGGAGCATGACGGGGCCCTGGCCCCAGGGGCCGGTCTTGTGCACGGTGTGGGAGCCGTAGGAGGCGCTGGCGGGATCCTCGTAACTCGCGCTCCAGTCAGCCAGGTCCTGCGCGGTCAAGAGGGCCTGCTGGGGTTCGCCGGCCCCGTTGGGCACGGGCCCGGCCAGGAAGGCGCCGACCGCCTCGGCCACGAAACCCTGCGACCAGGAGCGGCGGGCCGCCTCGATCTGCGCTTCACGACCTTCTCCCACCGTCTCGGCCTCGGCGACGATGCGGCGGTAGGTGGCCGCCAGGGCGGGGTTGCGCAGCCGTGAACCGGCGGCGGGGGCCGCGCCGTGCGGCAGGTAGACGGCGGCCGAACCCGCCCAGTGTCGGGAGAAGACCGGCGAGAGCGTCCGGATGGCGGCGGCGATCCGGTCCAGGACGGGGTAGCCCCGCTCGGCCAGCCCGATGGCGTGGTCGAGGACGTCGCGTACGGACATGGTGCCGTGGTCGCGCAGCAGCAGCATCCAGGCGTCGAAGGACCCGGGGACGGTGGCGGCCAGGACCCCGCTGCCGGGGATACGGTCCAGCCCTCGGCTCTCGAAGGCCTCGATGCTCGCCGTGGCGGGTGAGACGCCCTGCCCGCACAGCACGCGTGGGGCGCCGTTGCGGGCCTTGAAGACGACCGGGACCTCACCGCCGGGGCCGTTCAGGTGGGGTTCGACGACCTGGAGGGTGAAACCCGCGGCGACGGCAGCGTCGAAGGCGTTTCCGCCCCGCTCCAGAACGGACATCCCGGTGGCGCTGGCCAGCCAGTGCGTGGAGGCGACCATGCCGAAGTCGCCGCGTAGTTGGGGTCGTGTGGTGAAGCCGGGCATGGGTGCTGTCCTCCTGCGGGTGGGGGTACGGCGGGGTCGCCACCGATCCGGGGGTGCTGGCCGGATCCTCGTCAGACACCGGCCGAACGAGGGTGACGGTACAGCATGACTTGGGTCTCATGCTGCGGGTTCGGGTGATTCGGGTCTTTGGTCACCAGTCTTGAGCACTCCGGGTCAAGACGAAGCCCGGTCATGACCGGAATACGGTCACGACCGGGCTTCATCCGTGTGTAGTGCTTGCGTGTGTGCTGCTTACGGGTGTGTTGCTTGAAGGCGCCTCAGTGAGACGTCAGGTCAGGAGGTCTCCTCGGGGAGGGCCCACGGAAGGGACTCCCAGAGCTCGGCCCACTCCTCGGCGTCCACCGGGTCCGTGACCTGACCGGTCTCGCCGGTCGCCTTCTCGACCTCGTCCATCGCCTGGGACAGGCTCTCGTTGGCCTCCTGAATGATCTGCCCGATCAGGTGGGAGATCTCGGCGAGCACGTCCTCGACCTCGCTGCGTTCGATGTCGAACTGTCGAGCGCAGTCGTTGGTGGCGGCCGCTTTGTCGCTCTCGTCGCCGTAGTACCAGACCGTGGCGAGCAGGCGGTCGCGCTCGGCGTCGTCGAGGTCGTCCTTGGACAGCGCCTTCTCGATGAACTTCCCACTGGTCTGGGTCATCTGCGCCGAGTCCAGGTCGGTCTGGCCGGAACGGAAGTCAACGAAGTGCTCCGTCAGGCAGGTCTTCACCTCACGCGAGGAGGCCCCGTCGGGAAGGTCGGCTTCCACCGGGGGAACGACCTCCTCCAGGTCCTCGACCGGGGTGATCTCGCCGACCTCGTTCCCGTCGACGACTTCCTCGTCCACGGGGGCTTCGTCGGTCGTGTCCTCCTCGGCGGGGACCTCCTCCTCGGGGGTCTCGACAATCGGGGTTTCGTCGGTGGTGTCTTCCTGGGCAGGGACCTCATCGACCGGGGTTTCGTCGGTGGTGTCTTCCTCGGCGGGAGCCTCGTCAACCGGGGTCTGGTCGTTGGCGTCCTCGTCAGAGGGCACCTCGTCGACCGGGGTCTCCTGGACCGGGTCGGCGGGCTTCTCCGCGCCGTCCTCGTCAACGACCTCCTCAGCCGGGGCTTCCTCAACCGGAGCCTCGTCGGTCGGAGCCTCGGCCTCAGCGTCCTCTGCCTCGGCCTCGTCTGCTTCCTCTGCTTCCGCTTCTTCCTCCGTCTCGGCCTCCTCCGCACCGGCTTCCTCGGTAATGGCCTCGGCGAGCTTCAGCAGTTCACGGCCCTCCCATCGTTCCGGTTGGAGATGGGTGGCTATCGCTACGCCTGGTCTCTGCATCCAGAACAGGTCGCCGGTCTCCTCGGACAGGTACGCGCCGTGTTCGAAGGCTTCACCGGCCTCCAGCTCCTCCAGGGAGCTGTCCGCAAGGTGGCTGTAGCGCCCCTCGCGCAGGTCCTCCAGGTCCTGGATTCTCTCCGAACGCAGCACGGCCACCCGGCCGTACAGCTGGTCGGGTCCCTGCACCCAGGAGAGCTGGGACTGGCTGTTCCCCTGACGGTCCGTCGTGGAGGAGGCGTTGATGCCGTAACGCTCCAGACCGGCGGGCAGGTAGGCGATGTCGTATCCGTCGACGCTGTACGTGGACACGCCCTGGCGCACCACCGGCCAGCTGAACGCCCTCGTGTCCTTGTCGTCCGCGGCCGCGGGCCCGGCGAGGCCGACCAGGCCCGTCGTGGAGATCGCGGCGGCACTGAAGAGCGCGACCCACCTCGTGTGGTGCTTGCGCATGAGAGTTCCTTCCCATCGACTACTACTTGTGATGCTGTCAGGACTCTACGTAATTATCGAGAGGGCATCCAGTCAAAAATCGGACATGAAGTAATCAAATGCATGCATAGGGCGAGATGAGTCAGTCGATGAGAGCGGCCACCAGAAGATGGGCGGCGGATCACCGACTGCTCCGCGGACGGTCACCGTACGGTCGCCAAACGCACTCACCCTGAGGTAGCAGTCGGCCAGTCCACGCGTACTTGGGAGGCTCGGTGCACCACCGCATCGGATTCGTAGTCGGAGCCGTATCACTCTCGTTGGCTGTCGGATCGGGTTCCGCGCTCGCGGCCCCGGCCGCCGAACAAGCGGACACCACAACCGAGGCCACTGCTGAGGCCAGCGCCGAAAAGGTCTCCCACAAGGCTGGCGCCCTTCTTCTCCAGCAGCTGCCGCCGTCCCGCCCCCTCATCGCGGTCGCCCACCGGGGTGCCTCTGGATACGCGCCCGAGAACACCCTCGCCGCGATCGACGAGGCGTACCGGCTCGGTGCGGAAACCGTGGAGGTGGACGTCCAGCTCACCTCTGACGACCACCTCGTGCTCATGCACGACACCCGGCTCGACCGCACCACCGACGTCGCCGAGGTCTTCCCGGGGCGCGCCTCCTACGACCTCGCCGACTTCACTCTCGCCGAGATCCAGCGCCTGGACGCCGGGGCGTCCTTCAGTGACGAGTTCGCGGGCGAGCCCGTGCCGCTCCTGGGCGAGGCCCTGGACCGCCTGCACTCCTACGACATGAACCTCCTCCTCGAGATCAAGAAGCCCGCGCTCTACCCGGGCATCGAGCACCAGATCTCCGTGGAACTGGCCAGACGCCCGCACTGGCTGGTTCCGAACGCGCCGGACGAACCCTTCCGGCTCGTGGTGCAGAGCTTCGACTGGGACTCCACCCGGGTCTCGAAGGGGCTCCTGCCCTCGATCCCGCACGCGCTGCTCGGGCGCGTTCCGGAAGCGGAGATCGGCCAGTACGCCTGGGCGCACATGATCAACCCCAACCACACCACCATCGACGCCGACTACGTCGGCGCGGTGCACGACGCGGGGCTGGAGATCATGCCGTACACGATCAACGACCCCGCGAGGATGCGCCAGGTCCTGGAGATGGGTGTAGACGGATTCATCACGGACTTCCCGGACGTGGGACAGGAAGCCATCGCGGAGTTCCTCGCCGGGACCTCGGCCGCGGCTCGGGAGTACGCGGCGCAGCAGGAGCAGGAACTGGCGCAGCAGGAGCAGCAGGCGCAGCAGGAGCAGCAGGAGGAACCAGAACTGGCCCAGGAGCAGGACTTGGAGCTGGTGTCGAACTAGCCCGGCCGCCACCTGACCTGCCCGCACCGGCGGGCGGATCCTCTTCCTACAAGGAGTCGAATTCCGGACCTTGATCAGGGTGCTTTCCAGCACGCCCAATGGGATGATCAATGGCGAACCGAAGCCCCATCAGGAAGCGGAGACCACGTGAGCGACCGGCTTTCCATCCCCCAGGAACTCGTGGACTGGCGCACCAAGGGCCTGTGGTGGCCGGGTGAGCCCGTCACCCTCGACGAGTTCGCCGCGCGGGGGGACCACTTGTTTACCGGTCCGTTCACCTGGCCGCTCATGGTGCTGCGCGCCTCCGCGCTGGACCGTAACATCGCCGCGTTGGCCGAGTTCGCCGAACGCCACCGACTGTTGTTCGCCCCGCACGGCAAGACCGCCATGTCGCCCGTGCTCACCCAGCGCCAGCTCGACGCGGGGGCTTGGGGGATCACCGCCGCCACCGCCAACCAGGTCCTGGACTTCCGGCAGTTCGGCGTGAACCGGATCCTACTGGCCAACGAACTCCTCGACCCCAAGGTCCTGCGCTGGGTGGCGGCCGAACTCAAGGCCGATCCCGGCTTCGAATTCCTCTTCTACGCGGACTCGCCCGAAGGGGTGTCCGTGGCCTCCCAAGCGGTCGAGCGTGACGGCGGCCGCCCGCTCCGCGTGATGGTGGAGCGCGGCACCCCCGGAGGTAGGACCGGCTGCCGAACCCGCGAACAGGTCCTGAACGTGGCCCGTGAGGTTGTGCGTGCCCCGGGCCTCGAACTAGCAGGGGTCGCCGGTTACGAGGGCTCCCTCAGCGACGCAGAAGGGGTCCGCGGCTTCCTGAGCGACCTGCTCGGCGACTCCGCCGCACTCGCCACCGAACACCACCTGGAGCGCCCGGTGCTCTCCGTGGGCGGCAGCGCGTGGTTCGACGTGGTCGCCGAGGAGATCGGGGGCCGCGAAGACATCCTGCCGATCCTGCGCAGCGGTGCCTACGTCGCCCACGACGACGGTCTGTACCGGCGGACCACCCCGTACAACCGACTGCCCGAAGGCGGCGACGCCCTCGCCGGGGCCCTGGAACTCTGGGCCCAGGTCACCTCCACCCCCGAGCCCGGACTGGCGATCGCCGCGATGGGCCGACGCGAGGCCAACTTCGACCAGGGGTTCCCGATCCCTCGCATCCTCCGCCGCACGGACGGCACCGTGGTCCCGGCAGACGGAGTGGAGGTCACCAACCTCAACGACCACCACGCCTACCTGTCCATCCCCGGCGACCTGTCCGTGCGCCCCGGCGACCTGCTCTCCTTCGGTATCTCGCACCCGTGCACGGCCTTCGACCGCTGGCAGGTCATCCCGGTGGTGGACGACGAGTACCGCGTGACAGAGGCGATCGCGACCTATTTCTAGCTTCCGTCGAAGAGAACGGCCCGGGGAGGGCACATGGACGCGGAGCGCTGGACCGTCGACTTCTGGCTGGACCCGGCCTGCCCCCTGACGTGGCTCACCGCCCGCTGGATCCGCACGGTCGCCGAGCACCGACCACTGGAGGTCCGCTGGCGCACCATGAGTCTGTCCATCCTCAACGAAGACAAGGAAGTCGACCCCGAAGGGGACGAGGACGGGTACCTGTGGATCCCGGCCCGGATCTGTGCCGCGGTACAGACCGAACACGGCCACGGGGCAGTCGGGCGTTTCCACCGTGCCCTGTGGACCACCGCAGAAGGCGACACCCGCGAGTGGATCGATGATCCGAAGCAGGCGCTCGCCCGAGCTGGCCTACCCCAGTACCTTGCCGACGCGGGCTGGGACGCCGATAACGACCACGTGCTGCGCTCTTCACACGAAGAAGCAATGCGGTCGGTCGAGGGGGATGTCGGCACGCCCATCCTCGCGCTCACCGACCCTCAACACACAGGCGGGAAACCCCGGCGAGCCTTCTTCGGGCCGGTGGTGGACACCGCCCCGGACCAACGGGACGCCCTCCGCCTCTGGGAAGGCGTCCTCCTGCTGTCCGAAGTCTCGAACTTCCGCGAACTGAAGCGCTGAGCTTGGCGGACCGGGGCTGAAGCTGGGGCTGGGGCAGGGGCAGGGGCAGGGGCTCCAGGTTTGCTCGCCTCCGGGCTTGTTGAGGTGCGAGCCTCTTTGGGGTTCCGGGGCATGGCGTGGCCGTTCACTGCCGGGCTCCCTGCGTTCGTTCCCCCGTTTCCCGCCGCTTGACGGTTGCCGTCTCCACTGCGCGCCTCAAGGTAGTCGCGTCGAGGGCTTCGCCCCAAGGCCGCGTAGTTAAGGAACGGGCTGGGCTGTCAACTCCGAGT
>NZ_ANAZ01000051.1:0-38163 GCF_000340985.1 Nocardiopsis valliformis DSM 45023 | reverse complement strand
AGTTCTCCGGGGCGACGGTGGACTTTCTCGGCGCTCACTTCACCGGCAAGACGGTGCCCTTCCACGGAGCCCGGTTCACTAGTGGGAAGGCGGACTTCGAGAACACCTCAGGCACGTGCCCCAACGGGCTTTTGGAAGCAGTGGAGCGTGGAGAGCCCGAGGTGGTGGTGTTGCCTGAGCAGTGGCAGCGGGCTGCTGACGGTAGCGGTGAGAAGGAGGCCCCAGGGACATCTGCTAATGCGCCCGACCACTGACATCCTCATGACCGCACTCACTGTCATCTTCGCGACCGTCAACACCCAGCCCTCTGTCTGGGGCAGGTCGCGGTGCACCCTGCCCGCGTCCCCGGACGCGCGGGGGCCGGGGTGGTCAGCGGGCAGGGCACACCGCCTCGATACCGGGGCGAGCGTCTGCACGGGGGGCGCGGAAGGTGCGTTCGGCCAGGGCTCACTGAATAGTGCCTAGGTGTGATTCATCAGTGACGTAAAAGCAGGTGCAAGAGGTTGCGCTGTGGGCCTCGGAAAGGGTCAGGACGCAAGGGGCTGCGCTTCGGTGCGGAGAGAGGGGACGTCGTGCAATGCCTTGCGCCTGGGTTTGGGGAAGCTCTGGAGACACCACCGCGTGCCGTTGGAGAAGGCGAGGAGCTCGGAACAGCCCTGACCTGCAAAAACACCCAGAGCGCGATTGTCCTGGGAAACTCGGCGATCTGCCGCTTGCTCTAAACCAGGGGATTGTCTGGGTGAACCGGAGGTTCGTGCGACGCCTCGCACGCGTATCACTCCTGGTAGAGGCCCTGTCAGGGCCCTGGAACCACGACAGGCCAATTGGCAGTCGCATACGCGTACCGCCGCGTATCAGAATATGAACTGATCTAGTGGGTTATCGACCGATATCGCAATGGCTCCAGCACGGCATCACCGCCGTTCTCGGGCTGGGCACGGTAGATTCTCAGCAGCACCTTCCAGGATTCGGGGCCACCCCGATTCCCCTTTAAGCCCGGATGGGCCGCCCGGCCCATTCGCCCCGAGGAAAGGAAGGTGCGTCCATGAGGTGGATTCGTAGGAGGAAGCCACCATCTGAGGAGACGCCAGCGCGCTGGCCCGAGTGGCTGACCAAGCTGCTGGTCTCGCTGGCCCAGACGGCGCTGGCGATCTTCAGGTTCGTGCTGTGGCTCATCCGGCACATCATGGGGGGCGGCCCCGGAGACCCGATGTAGGTGTAGAACACCGCATCCCCAGGACCGCGGAGAGGGGGCTCGTTCGCGCCTGCAAAAACGATGAACGGGCCCTCTTCTTTTGCCAGCACTGTCCGATATGTCAGTCAGTTTGCTGGTTTGCCTGCCAAGACTACCGTTTTTCCCCGAATGAAGCAGAGGGCTTGTGATATCCCACAAACGGTCGCCGCCCGAACAGGCTCCACTACCTAAAGTAGTCGAACATCATCTTTGCGTGACTACTTTTGGGCATGAAAAAGCCCCCGCCGGGGAACCGGCGGGGGCAAAGGGTTCAGGCGTCGGGGTCTTCGGGCCGGTCCGGTGCCTGCTGCATGGCGACCCACTCGGCCGCCATCCGGCGCGCTTCCTCGAGCGAGACGCGCGGCTTGGGCTTGGCTGCCGAAGGGATGGCCAGGCGGGCCCGCGGGGGCCGGTACTCCCGCCGAGCGCGCTCCAGCTCGTGCCTCAGGCGCCTCACCTCCGGACAGAACGGGCGCCGACGCAGCCCCACCGCGAGCAAGCGGCGGCGCACCCGCCCCACCGAAGGGGTCTCGGGGGTGGTCATGGGTGAGGGCTCCTTCGTGGGTAGGTGGGACTCTCTTCGTGCTGGGGCCAGGGCAGCGCCAGGCCGTCACCGCTCCTGCGGGGCACGATGTGCCAGTGAAGGTGCGGGACGGTGGCCGACGCCGCCGGTCCCACGTTCGCGATGAGGTTGGCCTGCCAGCGGGCTTCGGCGACCAGGGCGGCCGCGTAGGAGGCCACGCGGCCGCTCAGGTGCGGGTCGCAGGCAGCGGTGGCCACGTGCCGCACCGGGATGACCAGCAGGTGCCCTTCGGTGACCGGGTTGAGCGGGTGAAGCGCGAGGGCGTCCGGCCAGCGCCGCACGATGCGGGCCGGGGCCCGGCCGGCGGCGATCTCGCAGAACGGGCAGGGCAGGCTCACCGGACGACCACCGGGCGGGTCAGGTGGCGGGTGTCGAGCTGGACGTCGACGTCCTCGCGCCCGTCCAGGCGCTCGCACACAGCGCGAGCCACCGTTGGTGCTCGATGGCGGCCGCCCGCACAGCCCACCGCGATGACCACGTCGGCCCGGGCCGGGCCGGAGGCCATCGCCAGGGCGGTGGCGGTGAGCGCCTCGACCAGCGCGCCGATGCCCGGGGTGGCCAGGACGTGCTCGCGCACCCGGGGGTTGGAGCTGGTGAGCGCTCGCAGCTCGGGGGACACGTGCGGGTCGCGAAAGTGGGTGCGCAGGTCGATGACCAGGTGCGCCTCCGGTGGGGCGCTGTGCAGGAACCCGAAGCTGATGATCTTGATCAGGGGCGGAAGCGGCTGGTGCTGCATGCGGATCTCCTCGAAGAACACGGCGGCCGCCCCGGTTCGGGGGCGGCCGCGAGGGTGGGTCGGCTCGTGGGGGCGGGGGTCAGCCCTGCCAGTAGGTGTCCGGGGCGGTGGCGTACAGCCGCGCCACGGCCGCGCGTTCGTCGGACCGGGCGCGGATGTCGCCGGTGCGCACCAGGTGTTCGACCCACACCGCCTCCAGAGCCCGGTGCGGAAGGTCCCGGGCGGCCAGGCCGTCGACGGCGTGGTTGATGGTGATGTCGGCGAGCTCCTGGAGCTCGCGGTCGTTGACCCACACCGCGCCGGTGGTCTCCTCGAGGTCGGGGGCCAGGGTGCCGGTGACGGTGGCGTCGTAGATCCACCACCGGTGCCCCAGGAGAGGGAAGGCCGGTCGGGAGGCGCACAGGTTGGGCAGGTGCACCTGGTGCAGGAGACGGTGACTGCTCACCTGTAGGCCGGTCTCCTCAGCCATCTCGGCCAACAGCGCCGAAGCAGCGTCTTCGTGGGCGTCGGCCACGTGTCCGGCGACGGGGGCGTGGCCGTTGGGCCACCAGGCCCGGCCGATGAGCAGGTAGGTCCACCCAGCGGGCGTGCGTCGGCGTACCCGGGCGCCGACCGAGGTTCCGCAGCACCGAGTCGTGGTCGTCGTGGTGTTCGTGGTCATGGGGCTCCTGTCCTGGGAAGAGCGGCGGCCGCCCCTGGTGTGGGGGCGGCCGCGGTGCGGGTTCGAGGGTCAGCGGTGCTGGGAGGGCGGGGTGGCGGCCAGGGCCCGGATCGCGTCCAGGTCGCCGCCGGGCAGGTCGACGTGGCCCAGCTCGGCCAGCCACTGGCACCAGACCGGCTCCAGACCGGGCTGGACGGAGAACTCCTTGGCGGTGAGCATCCCGGCGGCGTGGTCGGCGGTGCGCTCGGCCAGGTGCTGGATCTCTCCCAGGTCCCACCAGCCCACGGCGGCGACCTCGCGCACCGAGGCGTCGACCTGGCCGGTGACGGTGGCCTCGAACAACTTCCAGGTGTGGCCGTCGGAGCCGGTGCGGCGGCAGCGGCCGGGGTGGAACCCGCCAACCGCCGACTCGGTGAGGCCGACCACGGTCAGGCCGATCTCCTCGGCCACTTCGGCGTGGGCGGCCGCCCGGTAGGAGGCGTGCTCGTCCAGGGCGTGCCCGGCGACCGGAGCGATCCCGGCCGGAAGGGTGCCCCGCTCGATCATGAGCAGCTCGCGGCGGTCAGCGGACCAGATGATGACGCCGACACTCGTCTTGCAGCAGGACTTGCTGGACATACTGGGGGTGCTCCCTTGTCGGAGTAGGTGCGGCCCGTCCCCGGTGTTCCTTGGGCAAGGAGGGGGCGGGCCGCTGCTTTTCGTCACCCACACTCCGGGTGACGTTGACCGGTCGGTCTCCCTGCTGGCCCCGCCAGGTGCGCGGGGCCAGCAGGGGCACTGGCCGGTCAGTCGAGGTTCGGCACACTCACCGGGGTCGTGGTCCCGGCGTGGCCGTACACCCCGCTGCCGGGCCGGGTCCGCCCGTCGGGGAAGGTGTAGCCCTCCAGCAGGGACCGGGCCAGGGGGTCCTCGATCGACCCGAGCGCCAGGTACTGGCCCAGCAGCGCCTGGCGCACGGCGGTACCTGCCAGGCAGCGCGATTCCAGCGTGGTGGCGCGCACCACCACCGAGGCCTGGGCCCGGTGGGCGCCTGCCAGCAGGCGCTGCCATCCGCCCGGGTCGGCGGTCAGCGCCTGGTTTCCGTCCACGAGCAGCACCAGGTGCGGCTCGCCCGCCCCGTCGGCGGTTTCGGCCCAGCGCAGGCCCTCGGTCAGGTCCTGGGGGGTGGTCCACCACTGGCTGGGCCAAGTGCGGTTCCACCAGCCGGGGTCGGCCAGGCCGTGATGGGGGTCCACGGCCAGCGGGTAGAGGTCGGCGGCCGCGGCGGCCCGGCACAGCTGTTGCAGGGCGGTGGTGCCGCCGGATCCGGCTGGCCCCACGATGACGCCGTGACGGGGCCGGCCGTTCTCGTCACTCAGGTGCCAGTGGACGGTTTCGCCGTCGGGGCCAGCGCCCAGCGGCAGGGTGAGCGTGCTCAAAGGGGTCTCCTTTTAGAGGGGGGTGTGCAGTGTGCAGTGCACGGGCCCCCGCCCGGGCCGGTGTGGCCTCGGGCGGGGGCCCGTCCAGGTCAGGGCGGTGCACAAGGTGCTTGTGCACCGCCGTTGTGCAGAGTGGTGTCAGGCCGCGCGGGGCGGGGCCAGGCCCAGGACGCCGCGGTCGGTCTCCACGATCAGGCCGCGCTCGATGAGCGCGTCGCGGGCGTTGTAGACCCCGCGTCGGGAGCGGCCCACCACCGTGATGACCTCGCTGGTGCGGGTGATGCCATCGCGCACCGCCTCCAGCACCGCGGCCTGGACCGGGGTGAGCCCGGAGACGTCGACCAGTTCCTCGTCGTCGTCGGCCTCCACGGCGACCAGGTCGGCCAGCGAGGGCACGACCGCCAGGGTGGGGACGTCGAAGGCGGCCGCCGCGGTGGGTGCTGCCGGGGTGGCGGCGGGGCCGTCGCCGAACAGGAACTCGGTGATGTCGACGTCGCCGCGTTTGAACGCCGCGATCTCGGCCGCCACGGAGGCGGCCTTGGCTTCGGCGGTGATCTCGTGCCGCCTGCGGTAGGCGTCGGTCTGGTACATGTCGATGACGGTGGCCGAATCCTCCTCCAAGGGGCGGACGGGGTAGCGGGCCAGGTCGGTGCGGAAGTCCTCCTGGTAGGCGGCGCGGAAGGTGGCCGCGCGGCTGTGCTTGGCGCCCGAGGCGTCGGTGGTCTCCAGCGAGTAGGCGTAGCCGCCGTTGTCGGGCAGCTCGGCCGGGTTCGCCGAGAAGTTCGGCAAGATCCCCGCCGAGATCCTGTTCGTGGAGAACATGACCACGCCGTTGCCGCGCAGCAGCGAGGAGCGCAACGGCCCGCTGTTGCCGAAGGCCTTCAGGGTGGTGTCCTGGGAGGCGCAGATCAGCGCGACCCCGACCTTGCGCCCGGTGCGGCCGATCAGCTCGGCCAGGGCCGCGTTGGTCATCCCGGCGAACCCGGGCGCGTTCTTCTCGCGCACGTAGTCGGTGAGCACCAGGTGGGACTCGTCGATGATCAGCACCAGCCCGGGCCGCTGCTCAGTGGGGGTGAACCCCTTGGCCTGGGCGGCCTTGTTCTGCATCTGGCGCATCTTCATCACCGCGCACGCCGCCTCCAGGGCCTGGCGGGCCTTGGCGGGGCTCTCGGAGCAGTCCCAGTCGGCGTTGGCGCCCACCAGCGGAGAGCTGGCGCCCTCCTGGCCGTCCAGGTACCAGTACGCGGTGGTGCCGCTGGCCAACAGGCCGAGCGCGATGAGGTTGAGCAGCTCAGACTTGCCGGATCCGGTGTCACCGAAGATGTAGCCGCCGTAGAGGCTGTTGGGGCGGTAGACCTTCCAGGTCTTGACCCCCACCCCGTCGGCGTAGGGGCCCAGCGTGATGTCGCCCGCCCCGGCGTCCCACAGCGGCTGTTCGGCCACCACCGGGCCCTTCTCGTTGTGGGTGACGGGCACCCCGTCGCTGACCGGCGAGTCGATGGTGACCCGCAGCACCGCCCGAGTCGGGCGGCCCGAGGGGTGGCGCTCCAGGCTGATCATCGGCGCGTCCACGTCGATGGCCGTGCTGATCGCGGTCTGCTTGGACCGGAGTTCGGCCAGCCCGCCGCCGCCCGCGCGCAGGTGGACGGTCCACTGGTGGCCGTGCTTGGTGCGCTCGTAGTCGGCCAGCGAGGTGCCCACCAGCGGCTTGCCCTGGGCGGACAGGTTCTCCTCCCAGGCCGCTTGAATGTGGTGCACTTCCTCGGCCTCGACCACCGCCGCTTCCAGGGCGGGGGCCTGCTCGGCCGGGTAGCCGATCCGGTGGATGCGCCACCAGTGCGCCGACAGCGCCAAAAACATCGCCAGCCCGGAGGTGGCCAGGGCGTGCGGGGCGGTGAACCCCACCAGCAGGGAAGCGGTCAGCCAGCACCAGGCCGCGGACCCGAGCAGGACCATGCGCAGCGGGTGGGCGCGCAACCACTCCCCCGCCTCACGCCACCAGGACCCCTCCTTGCGGGAGCGCACCAGGGCCAGCACCCCGGCGATGAGCGCGCCGGTTCCGGCCGCGCACGCCCACTCGCTCACCGCCAGGTTCGCGGCCTGCTGGATGAGCGCGGTGGCCACCAGGGCGGAGGCCACCACCCAGGGCTGGTACTGGAGCCGCAGCCGGGCGCGCAGCGCGTCGGCCTCCACGGCGCGCAGCCGCGCGGCGAACCCCTCACCGTTCTTGGCGGCGCACTCGGGCTCGGCCTCGGTCGGGGTGACCTTGTTCAGGGCCTGGGCCAAGGTGGCCTCGAAGTCGGCGCGCAGCGCCTTTTCCATCTCGGTCTCGACGGCCTTCTTACGGGTCTTCTTCGTGGCGGTCTGGGCCATCGGAACTCCTCCTCCTGGGCGCTCTCGCCGGGCTCAGGACACCCACGACCCGCGGGTCGTGTGGGTGTCCTCAACCCCCGAGATCAGTAACGGAAAGTGATCGGGTGGGGTGTTGTGCACTCGTGCACTCGAAACCGGCCCCACCCCCGTCTGAGGGCCGGATCGGGGCCGAAAATCGGGACGTATCGGACAGTGCACCGGGGTTGTGCACTCCCCTGGGGGTGGTTGTGCAGTCGGCTTGTGCACCGACTGCACAACACACACAGTGAGAATCCGGGGGTCCGGGCGACCCCGCTGCTGGGGCCGCCCGGACGGCGCGATCAGCGCCCGGAGTTGGTGGCGACGTAGTCCTTGTCGCCCGCATCCGGGTTGGCGTCGTACTGCTCCTGCACGCCCTTCATCCGCTCCAGGTCGGCCTGGAGCGCCTCGGCGGTGGTCTTGACCGCGTCCATGGCCTCCATCAGCTGCTGGGTGCGCCCGACCACGGACGCGCCGACTCGGCCGTTCTCCATCGCGGCCACCACGGTCTCGGTGGTGGACACGTTGGCGTTGGAGGTGGCCACCACGCCCTGGGCGAAGGCGATGGCGCCGTCCAGACCGATGGCCTCAGTGGTGTTGTCGCTCATGTCGTTGCTCTCCTCGTTGGTGAAGTTCGGCATGGGAGCCGGTTCGGTGGTGGTGTCGGTCTCGGAGGCCGGGGTGGCCTCCAGCTCGGGGGTGACGATCTCGGCGTCGGGGATGTCCTCCTCCTCGACCGGATCCGGGTCGGGGACGGGGGTGGCGGTGGTGGTGGGCCGGGCCGCCTCACGCTCGGCCCGCTCAGCCCGCTCCTGGGCCCGACGGGCGGCCTCCGCGGCTTGGCGGGCCTGGCGTTCGGCCCGCTCGGCTCGTTCCTGGGCCTGGCGGGCCCGCTCCCGTTCCCGGGCCAACTCCTCGGAGTCAGCGGCCTGCCGTCGTGCCTGCTCAGCCCACCGGCGGGCGTCCTCTTGGGCCTGGCGGCGCACCCGCTCGGCCTCGGCCTGGGCGCGCTGAGCCTCCTGGCGGGCGCGGGCCGCCTCCTCATGGGCCCGCGCGGCCTCCTGGCGCTCGCGCTCACGGCGGCGCTGCTCCCAACGCTCGGCCGCCTCGTCCTCGACCCCGTCCCACCAGGCCCACCTTTGGCGGGCCCGAACCCGCTTCTTGGCGACCTTGTCGGGCCAGCGCTCCCGGTGGCGCTCGGCTGCCGCGTTCCAGGAATCGGCCCAGATCAGCCGCGCCCACCCCCGAAAACCCTCGGTGGGGGCCACATCGCGGCGGGCGGCCTTGGCCTCCCGGGCGCGGATGCGCGCCATCCGCCGCTCGTGCCCGGGCGGGGTAGTGCCCTTCCAGGCGTGCGTGACGGCCTCCACGGACTTGCCGAGCACGATGGTGAACACGGTCCAGGCGAAGAACAGCTCGAACACCGCTGCTCACCGCCCGCCCATGGAGGCCAGGGCGTCATCCACGCCCTCCCCCAGACCGCCGAGCAGGTCCAGCGGGACCAGGAAGGGGCCAGCGGCCAGCAGGAACAGCACCGGGGCCAAGAAGCCCACGAAGATGTTCCACTTCTTGATCCCCTTCTCCTTGAAATCGAAGAAGACGATCACCGCGAAGACGCTGGCCAGCACCATGTTGACGGCCACCCACGAGGCGACCTGGTCCAACTGGGACAGCAGCGGGCCGCCGAACTGGGCGATGGGGTAGGCCACAGAGAATCCGGCCACCACGGCGCAGCCGAGCATGAACCGGTTGAACCTCTTCTTGATCCACATGCCGATCGTGATCCCGAGCGCGATCGCGCCCAGGACGCTGAAGGTCGCCCACATGGCAAAGCTCCAATCTTCTCGTTGAAAAAGTCGTGTGTGTGCAGGTCAGGTGGACATCAGGCCCAGCGCGGACCAGGTCGCGGTGATGGGCCAGGCCGGGATGCGGATGAGCACGCCCAGCACCTCGGGCACGTAGGGGATCTGGTAGGCCAGCGAGATCAGCACCAGCGCGACCATCCACCGGGCGGGCCGCTCGCCCACCCACTCGATGGCGTAGGCCGCCACGCTGGTGGGGAAGGACACCGCCCAGAACGCGGCCTGGGCCGCGGTGCGGTGCCAGCCCTTCTTGGGGCCCCACAGGCCTTCGCGGGCGTAGGCCAGCTGCTTTTTGAGGCTGGGCCGGTCCTGGGACCAGATCTCGGGCGGCACCCACGTCTGGCGCGCCCAGGTGCCCAGGCGCTCACCCAGGCCAGGGCCCACCCGGACGGGCTCGACGTCGTAGGGGTCCACGGTGAACTCCCCCTCCCGGCCGGGCCCTGGCTCCGGGGCGGCTGCCTGCGGGGCCGGGGCCGCCTCGGGCGGCGGCTCGACCGCGCTGGCCTGCGCCGGAACAGCCGCCTCGGTTTCGGGCGGGGGGTTGGGCACCCCCCACAGGGAGGGGGCCTGGGACGGATCACGGCTCATGGTCGACCTCCAGGTCGTCGAAGTCGTCGAACAACGCGGGCTGCTCAGGTGCGGTGGGGTGGTGCTCGGCCAGGTGTTCGGCCGCCTGTTCCTCAGCCATCGGCCGGGTACGCAGGACGTAGCCGGCCCACCCGCAGGTGCACACCGGCCAGTGCAGGACCCACTCGGGGACCGGCTGCGGCCGGATCTCGATGTGGTGGCCCATCAGGCGGCCACCGCCAGGGCGTGCTCGAACCCCTCGGGGGCCTCGATCTGCTCGCACCCGAACGGGGGCGGGCACTGGCGGCCGTTGCTGGTGGGCAGGTAGACGTCCCACACCCGCTCGCACCGGGTGCAGGTGTGCCGGGCCAGGTGCGCGCGGGCCAGGGCGCGTTCCTGGGCCGGGGTCAGGGGGCGGACCGGGCGGGCCAGACTGCGGTGGTAGAGGTGCGCGGTGCGGACCCCGTTCCGGTTCCCGGCCCGGCTGGACCGCCACATGAGCTGGGCGGCCACCTCCAGGCCCGCGATGGACAGGCCCTCCGCCCGCAGCTGGGCTTTGGTGCGCAGATCCGCGTTGAAGAGCGCCGACCAGCCCCACGGGAACGTGGGGATGCCGTATTTGGCGCCGGTCGGGTCGAGGAAGCGGACGTTGGAGGTGGCCACAGGGTTCTCCTTCCTGGTCAATGAGGGGGAAGGGCCGCCACAGCACTGCTGTGACGGCCCGGTTGGCCCCGGCCGGTGGGCGGGGCGCGGGGAGCGTGGGATCGGCGGTGGATCGGTTCCTCCTTCGCTAGTGAGGGGGTGTGTGATCGAAGAAGCACCGTGGGCCGGTTCGCATGGCACCGGTTCACCCCGAAAGGGGTGTCGCCGGTTCACGCGGGCGCCGCCCCGGCACCCGCAGGGTCAGTACGGGTGCCGGGAAGCGGGGTCAGTCGATGAGTCCCAGGGCGCGCAGGTGGCGCCCGGCGGTGCGGTCGGAGACCTTGGCCTGGGCCGCCACGGCCGCGATGCTGGGCTCGGCACCCCCCTGCCGGAACAGGTGCCGGTAGGCCTGCGCGATGGCCGCACGGTTGGCCTCGGCCTCGGCCACCGAGCGGTGCGCCGGGCTGGTCGGCACCGTGCCCGGCACCCCCGGCATCGGCTGGTCAACACCGGTGTGCGGGGCCTGGGCGGTGCGCATCATCGCGCCGAACCCGGCACCGCTGCCGGTGAAGATGCCGGGGGTGCCGGGGGTGCCGCCTCCGCTCAACGCGGAGGCGTCGTTGGGCACCCCGCCGGTCAGGGTCGGCACCTCGGTCACCGAGTAGACCGGGGAGGCCAGCCGGATGCGGTTGGCCATCTCGATCCGGCGCACCTCGATGTCGGCAGCGCCCTCGTCCACCGCCATCTGCTGCTCGGCCTGGCGGCGGATGTCGGCCAGCGCCCGCTCCTGGTCGGCACGGGCCCGGGCCGCGTCCAACTCCAGCTCGGCCGCGCTCTTGGCGCTGACGAAGACGGCCTCCCTGCGCAGGCGGGCCAGCTCCTTCTCCTGCTCCTCGGTCAACTCCTGCGACAGCTCCTGGTCCCGGCGCTGCTGCTCCTGGGCCAGGCGGCGCTCCTCCTCGGCCTTACGGCGGGCGGTCTCAGCCCGCTCCCGCTCGGCCTCGGCCTGGGCTGCCAGACGGGCGCGGGTGGCCGCGGCCCGCAGCCGGGTCTGCCAGTGCCACCCGGCCTTGGCGGCCAGCGGCAACACCGCCAGCACCGCCAGGGCCAGCACGGTCAGCAGACCGTGCACGGTGATGATCACGGCGGCCACGGCGGCCAGGACCCACCCGGTCACGGTCAGCCCGCGGCTCAGGTGCCCGGTGCGCCCGGCCTGCTGCCACTCGGTGGCCAGGATGTAGAGCCAGACCAGCTCCACACCGGCCCCGGCCGCGAGCGCGACCAGGTCCGGGGCGGCGGGGGTGGCCATGTCGAACACCGACCAGGTCGTGAACACGACGCTGGCCAGCGTCACCAGCGAAGCGATGACGGTGGTCGGGTTGATCTGGGCGGGCCGGGCCACCACAGGGGCCTGGTCCTCGGCGACCGCCGGTGCGGGCTCCGCAGCAGGCGCGGGGGCCGGCGCGGCCTCGATCGGCGGTTCGGGGTTGGCGGTCTTCTTCCACATCAGCTTCATCGCTCAGCCCTCCTCGGGGCGCGTCGGGAGCATCGGGCAGGTCGGGGCAGGGGGTGCTCGGCGTAGAGGACGGTGGGGCCGCCGGTGGCGGCCAGCAGCAGCACGGGCAGCGCCACCACGGCGATCACGGCGGCGACGATGATCAGGACACTCACGGGCCTCACGCCCGGTTGGGGCAGTAGCCGCACACCCAGCCCCCGGCCACGACGCACCAGATCATCTGGTGGCCGCACGCGCAGGTCTGGCTCGGGCAGCTCAGGTGGCGTATCCAGGCGCTCATGCCGCCCTCACTCCCAGCTCGTGCTCGTCGGTGGGCCAGGCCCCGTCCGTGGCCACCGGCACCAGCGCCAGGACCTGCTCGTGCAGGGCCTCCTCACCGACCGGGGCGTCAAGGAACAGCTCGTCGATGCGGTGCACCTCGCGGCGGCCGGTGGGGGTCTCGGCCAGCGGGGTGAGCCGGGAGTCGTCGATGACGGTCTGCTCCAGGAGCAGCGCGGCCTCGGACGGGTCCTCCCACCCGTCCTCGGCCAGCGCGTCCGCAACGTCCCAGGAGGGGTGCTCGAACGGGTCGGCGCTGGCCTGCTCGCCGCCCTCGGCGTCCCAGAACCTGGGGGAGTGCGCGGCGATCGCGAGCGCATCCTCCACGGCGTCCAGCGGGTCGTAGTAGGTAGAGTCGATGTCGTCGTACATCTGCGGTTCCTCCTGCTGGGAGTGGGTGTGGGTGTGCGAGAGCCCGCCCGGGGCCGGAATCCCTGGGCGGGCTCATCTGGTGTGCGGGGTCTGGTCAGAGCGATCCGATGTCGGCGCCCAGCTCCTCGGTCAGGGCCAGGCCGCCCTCCTCCTCGTCGATGCTGACGTGGTCCAGGTCGTAGCCGTAGAAGTCGTCTTCGTCCACGGGTTCTCCCTCGCGAATCGGTGTGTGGACCCTGGTGGTCCCCCGGACCCCACCAGCACGGGCTGGTGAGGACGGGCACCCCAGGGGCGGGTCAGACCGCCAGTGCGCGGCTGTGAATCTGGGTCGGGGTGGGGATCGCCCGGTCGAACGCCTCCAGGACGTGGTCAGGCCGGTGCTGGAGCAGCTGGTTGTCCGGGATGCGCCCCCACGTGCTCTTGCGGGCGGTGGCCGTGCGCGTGACCTCGGAGTGGGCGGCGGCCCACGTGGCCCCGCACGGGCAGGCGTGGTGTGCCAGGTCGCGGTGGTCGGCGTGCCACACGATGGCCCGGCCGAACCGCTCGCACCCAGCGGTGGGACAGTCCCACCTGGACTCGTCGATCCAGGTGGTGATGAGGACGCCGCGCACCAGCTCCGCGAGGTCCGTGGGCACCTGCCACTCCATCCCGGACCGGACCATGAGCACCCACGTGCGAGCCAGCGTCCCGGCCTCGTGAGCGGCCCGCAGCAGCGCTACCTGCTGATCGTTGTACTCAGCAGCGAGCTGGCTGCTCTTCTCCTGGGCCTCGTCCAGACGGTGCAGAACCTCGGGGAGCTGGGCGGCGTCGCGCAGCCGGGAGCGCAGCGCGTCGGGGATGTCGACCTCGTCGCCGAGCCCGTAGGCCAGCGACTTGCAGGCATCGACCACTTCGTCCATGGCATGCTCGGTGGCCCGCAGGTCATCGGCCAGCGACTCGACCTGGCCGGTGAGCTTCTCGTTCTCGATGTACAGGCCCTCGGCGAGAGTGGTCTGACGGGCGGCCACATCGGCCAGACCTGCGGCTTCGTCCCGGCAGCGGCGGTGTGTCAGGCGGATCATGCGGCGGCACTCCTGTTCGTGGTGGCGAGTTCGATGACGTCAGCGGGTCGGCCGGTGGACGCGGCCTCCACGTCGGCGCGGATGAGGCCGGCGGCCTCCTCAACCCGGGCGCGGATCCCGCCTCGGGCGGTGTCGGCCAGGTCGATCTCGGCCAGCGCCTCAACCAGCGGCTTCATCGCGCGCCCTCCGGGGCCAGGGTCGGAACGAACGCCGCGTCCTCGAGCTCGCTGGCGCGGCGGGCGTCAACCAGGGCGTCGCGCTGTGCGGTGAGCTCCGTGAGCTGGGCCTCCAGCAGGGTGAGGCGGTCCACGGCGCCGGTGACCACGATCGAGTTCGCGACCACGCGGGCGGTGTATCCGGCCGCCTGGATCAGGGCCAGAGCAGCCTGGCGGTAGTCGTTACCGATGCGCAGCACCGCACCGGAGCGGCACAGTGCCCTGCTGGAGACGACCCGGTACTGGCTTGAGGCCAGTTCCGCGACCGTGGTGATCTCGTCCAGGTCGGTCTGAGTGATGGGCCCGGTGGGCGTGGTGTTCTCGGACATGGGTGTCCCCTCTCGGGTGGGTGTGGGTGTTCCGGTCAGGCGGCGATGTCGTAGATGGAGCGCACGGCCAGCTCCTCGCGCACCCAGTGGCGGGGGTCGATCTCCAGGACCCGGGCCAGGACCTCGCGGCCCTCGGCGGGGGTGGACCAAGCGCGGGTCAGGCGGGTCGCGGCCTCGGCGTCGTCCAGGACCTGGGCGAGGTCGGCGTGCACGGTCGCGGCGAGGGCCTCGGCGGCGGCCAGTTCGTCCTGCTCCTGGTCCTCGGCGGCCTCGTCGTGGTCGCCGGGGTGGTGCGCGATGATCTCGCGGCTCTCGTCCGGGCTGGTGTGCTCGGGGTAGATGGTCACGTCCGCGTAGTGCTTGGCCAGCGGGTTCGTGGGGGCGGGCTCGGGCTGCTCCTCGATGACGCCAGGCAGCAGCAGCTCGACGTCGTCGATCCCGGCCCGGGCGGCGTGCTCGCGCAGGAACTCCACGTCCTCGTCGCGGGTCTGGTGCCACAGCGCGTTGCAGAGGCGCTCGTGCTCGGCGCGCCAGGACTGCTCGGGCTGGAACATCAGGTCGGAGGCGAGGCGACCGCCGGCGGCCTCGATCGCTCGGGCGATCTCCCAGTCGGCGGTGGCGCCGCCCTGGGTGGCCACGCGGAGGACGTCGGCCTTGGTCGCACCGGTGATCTGGATGACCTGGGCGATCAGCTGCTTCGACGACATCTGCGCTCCTCCTCGTGCTGATGGGGCAGAATCGCCCCGCCCTCCAAGAGTCCTACGCTCTCTCGATAGACCTACTATCTCTTGTCAGTGATAGTATGTCAACTGGGTTGCTATAAAGGGTGTCGACGAAGGGAAGATTCGACCGACATGACCAGCCGATATCGAGAGATCGCCGAAGAGATTCGCGAGCGGATCTCCTCCGGCACCTACGCCCGCGGGAAGCGTCTCCCGCCGCAGTCGACGCTCGCTGACGAGTTCGGTGTGAGTCAGCCAGTGGTACAGCGCGCGGTGATGGCGTTGCGCACTGAGGGGCTTGTACGCATCGAGAGGGGGACCGGCACGGTGGTACACGAGATCAAGCCGATCGTGAGAAACGCGACGGCGAGGTACACAAAGACCGCCCGTGAACAGGGCCAGTCGCGTGGGGCGTTCGCCACGGAAGTGCGTTCCTTGGGCCATAACCCACAGAGCGAACTGGTGCAGCTGGGGCCAACAAACCCGCCCCAGGAGATCGCCGAGATCTTCCAGTTCGGCCGGGACGACATCGCTGCCATTCGCCACCGGCACATGAAGGCAGACGACACACCTGTCCAGATCGCAACGTCCTACGTGCCGTGGGCAATCGCCAAGGACACACCCATCACCCAGGAGGACACTGGTCCTGGGGGGACGTACTCCCGCCTGGAAGACCTGGGGCACCGAGTCGTGCGCTTCACGGAGCGGATCCGCACCCGGCCTCCATCGGAGGAGGAAGCTGCCTTCTTGCGTTTGGGGGACGACCAGCAGGTCTACTCCGTGCTGCACATCGCTTACACCGAAGACGACAAGCCGGTCGAGGTCACACAACACGTAATGCCGACGTTCCAGTGGGTTCTGGAATACGAGTGGGCAGCGGATTGATCGCATGACTCCACGGTGGCCAAGACACCTCTGAGCTGCGAGAGGCAGATGGGGGGCTCCAACGTGCCCCCCATCTGCCACCTAGACGAAGTAGCGCGGAGTGAGGAGCGTGAAGGCATGACTGGGATGGCGCCTTGGGCGCGCAGGATGAAGAAGGAACGCGAAATCCGCAGCTGGACCCAAAAGGACTGCGTTGAACGGCTGCGGTATCAGACCACGCGCGAGCTGCCGCCGCTGCACACGATGCTTGACCAGTGGAAGCGTTGGGAGAACGGACGTGTACTCCCATCTCCCGAGTACCAGCGCATGATCGCGAGCCTCTTCGGGAGCGTGTCGGGCGCCTTCTTCACCGTGGTTCGCAGCCCACAGGAGATACTGGCAACCGCCGTACCCGACGCGGACACGCCTGATCTGCTTGCTCGGCTGCGACGGTCGGCTGTCGACCAGGCCACCCTGGAGTCCCTGCGACTCACTGTTGATCGGCTGTGCGCGGACTATCCCGTAGTCAACGCCCACCAACTTCTCACCGAAGGCAGGGCCTGGCTAGCGCGCCTAGCCGACCTGTTGGACATGCGGGTTAGCCTCGCTCAGCACCGCGAGGTCTTGTCTATGGCGGGGATGCTCGCGCTCCTTGTGGGCTGTCTAGAACAGGACCTCGGGCACAACCCTGCCGCCGAGAACACACGTAGGTCGGCTCTGACCTTGGGCACGGAGGCCGGCGACACGAACGTCATCGGCTGGGCTCACGAGATGACCTGCTGGTTCGCACTCGTCCGCGGGGACTACCGCTCGGTTCTAACTGCGGCGGAAGCAGGTATCGACGCGGCCGGGGACCAGTCCGTCAGCGTGCAACTTCATGCCCAGGCCGCGAAAGCCTGGTCTCGGATTGGCGACAGGGGCCGAGTGGAGGTCACCCTCGATAAAGGACGCCAACTCCTGGAATCGATCCCCCCGCCAACGGACCCAAACCACCATTTTCAGGTCGACCCCGCCAAGTGGGACTTTTACGCCATGGACGTGCTGCGCCGCGTGGGCGAGGACAAGCTCGCGGACGGTCTGGCGGATGAGGTGCTCTCCAAGTCCCAGGACTGGAGCGGCAAGGTCATCTCGCCCATGCGCGCTGCTGAAGCTCTGGTCACCAAGGGAGTCGTGGCCGCGCGCGCTGGTGATCTTGACACGGCGATCGCTCATGGCCGCCAGGCCCTGGCTGGCGACCGGCAATCGCTACCGTCTCTAGTCATGGTCGGCAAGGAACTGGGGGAGGTGCTCAAGAGCCGCTACGGCGATGCACCAGAGACCCAGGAGTACATCGAGGAGATGCGAGCCCTCGCCTCGTGAGCGAAGAAGAGCCCGGGTGGCATGCCACCCGGGCTCTTCTTCGGCGCCGTGTGTGAAACCAGAGATCCCCCGAATCTCCTGGCGTACACGACGCCTACTGCGTGTCACCGCGACCGATAAGGTCGTTGGGGCACGCGAGACGTGTTCAGACATGACAAAGGCCCGGGGGTCGGATCCCGGGCCTTGTCCAAAGTTCAGATGAGCTGGCTGTCCACACAACAGCAAGCTGTGCTCACCCCACATACACGTTGGCCACTGTAGCCGAAGTTCGGCAAAATTTGGCCTTTGGGGTACCCCAACTGGGGTGATGAGCACCGCTACCTGTGTGCGGGCTGCCTAGAAAGCAGACCCATGTCCACGGACGACACCGATGTCCCCAGCGAGTTCGATCTCGCCACTCCCCCTGCCGAAGGCGACGGCTACTACCAGGCCAAAACACGCCAGTGGGTTGACCTGTGCCCCCACATGGGCTTCTCCGAGAAGATCTTGCTGCACGTCCTGACCGGACTGACCACACGAGCCAGCAACAGGCGCAAGCTCAGCCTGGATGAACTGCTCAGCATCGTGCCCAGCACTCCCGTCGCGCTCGGGGAAGAGCCCAAGTTCCTCTCTCCTTCCGGCCTGCTCCGTATCCTGCGCAACCTTGCCGCACTCGGGCAGATCACCGCCGACGAAGACGGCACGCCGATCAAGTTCAGCTCCCGCGACAATGCCCGCTCTCGGCAGGTCAGTATGACGGTCTGGCGACTGCCCCGGCATGACTGCGGATGCCACCGCAACTTCTTCGACGCCCTGGACGCAGTCCGAGGCGAAGAACCTGCCTTCGAACCCGCCCGAGTGGATGAGTCCGCCGTGCGCCGACGCACAAAACGAGCGGGTCAGAAATCTAACCCGCGACGCGGAGCGGGTCAGCACGCTAACCCGCTTTCACAGGGTGACCAGCAGGAACCCGCACCACCCATTACTCCACCCAGTACTCTCTCCTCTTCTTCCTCAGGTGGCACCGAAACCTCACCGCTTTCCAGTAGCTCAGGAGAGAAAGAAGAAGACGCACCTCCGGTCCGGAAAACCCCGTCTGTGGCTGAGACCGTCATGGCCCGCGTAGGGGCGACCTCCGAGGAAGCTCTTGCTGTCATCGAAGCCGTTGAGGACCACGCGGAGCGGAACAGTATCGAGATCGGCTCTATCGGCCGCTACATCGCTGGATTCGATGACGCCGACCTCCGCCGTCACCTGCGGAAGATCCGCGCTCAGAATGCGCCTGAGCTCCGCACAGAGGAATCTCAGCTGGTGTCACCCGATGTTCGGTGCGAAACCCACCACGAAGCTTTGCCGTGTGGTGGCTGCAAGGGCTCGGCCCGCCCGGTCCTGGTGAACCTGCTCAAACGCTACGGCCCCGGTCGCCGACCGGACCTGAAGGAACTCGTCAGCTCCCGCTGACCGAACCCGCACGAAGAAGGCGGCGGACCCCTGGCTACCAACCGGGTCCGCCGCCCTACCCACCCCTGCTCGAAACAGAGGAGTCCGTCCATCATGACCGACGAAACCCGCATGCCCCCGCACAACATCCAGGCCGAACAGTCCGTCCTGGGCGGCATGCTCATCTCGGCCGACGCCGCCGTGAACGTCATGGCGATGCTCACCGCCGACCACTTCTACCGGCCCGCCCACCAGCTCATCTACACCGCGATCTGCGACCTGCTCAACCGCGCCGAGCCGGTCGACGCCGTCTCGGTCGAGGCCGAACTGACTAGGTGCGGTGAAGCGGTCCGGGTCGGTGGTGCCCCCTACCTGCACACCCTGACCGAAGTGATCCCCACCGCCGCCAACGCCACCTACTACGCCAAGATCGTCCGGGACAGGGCTCTGCTGCGCCGCCTGGTCGAGGTCGGCACCCGCGCCGCCCAGCTCGGCTACCTCGGTGAGGGCGAGGCCCTGGACGTCGTGGACCGGATCCAGGGCGAGATCATGAGCCTGACCCAGGGCACCACCACCGAAACCGGAACCCGCGCCGACGGACTCATGCAGCTGGTCGTCGATGGTGCCGAGTCACGCGCCAAGCGGGGGCCCGGAACCCTGGTCGGCCTGCCCAGCGGGTTCGCGGACCTGGACGCGCTCACCAGCGGGTTCACACCCGGCCAGCTCGTCATCATCGGAGCGCGCCCGTCCGTAGGCAAGTCCACCCTGGCCCTGGACGTGGCCCGGGCCAACGCCATCGGCGCCGGCCACCCGACCGCGTTCTTCTCCCTGGAGATGGGCGAGGAGGAACTCGGGCAGCGGCTGATCTCCGCCCAGGGCAAGATCCCGCTGCACATCATCAAGGACTCCAGCCTGATGACCGAGGACGACTGGGCCCGCATGGGCAAGGCCAGCCTCAAGATCTCCGAGGCTCCGTTGATCGTGCATGACAAGATCATGATGCTCTCCGCGATCCGGGCCGAGATCCGCCGCCTGCACCGCACCGAGGGAGTGCGCCTGGTGGTGGTCGACTACCTCCAGCTGGTGGACACCGACGGCAAGAAGGAGAACCGCACCCAGGAGGTCGGGGAGATCTCCCGGGCCCTGAAGCTGCTGGCCAAGGAGCTGGGCATCACGATCATCGCGCTCTCCCAGCTCAACCGCGGCTCCGAACAGCGCCAGGACAAACGGCCTATGCTCTCGGAGCTGCGTGAGAGCGGCAGCCTGGAACAGGACGCGGACATGGTGATCCTGATCTACCGCGAGGACGTGCACGACAAGGACTCGCCGCGGGGCGGTGAGGCGGACTTGATGGTGGTCAAGCACCGCAACGGGTCCACGTGCGATGTAACGGTCGCTTTCCAGGGTCACTACTCGCGGTTCGTGGACATGGCTCCGGGATAACCCCCTGACGTACACGGCTCCGCACCAGTACACGGTGCGGAGCCGTCGTTGTGGCTGGGTGGCACATGCGTGCGTCAGGTGTGACGTGTCTACGTCATGCCGTACCTACGGCATCGTTGTGAACGCGTTCGGGGCGTGCTCGAAACACCGCCGCCCCTGCGGGTACAACCGGGTCGGGCTCGCTGAGCACATCCGCTCCTGGCTCCCGAGGTAGCGGGAGCAGGGTTCGGCCACCGCCACTTGGAACCAGGCGTCCACCTCATCCACCCCGGCCGAGACCTCGAGATCAGTGGGAGGTGCCTGCCGGGTCAACACCGGCAGGTGGACCTGCTCGGCCAGTTCGGCCTCGACCGGCATCGATGCCTCCGCCGACATCATTCCCGTCCCACCCTTCCTGGTGGTGTGCAGCTTCGACTCCTTGGACCGGGCCCGACGTGTACCAGCAGGGGCTCGGGGCGGTGGTGTGGCGATCCGCAGATGCTCGGGCAGGTCCTGCTCGGTGAAGCGGCGACCGCGCTCGTGGGCGTAGGCCTCATGGTCCTCGGGTCGCACCCACATGCGCATCACGCTGTTGTGGTCCACCCCGGGGACCGCGATGGGCACGTACAGGCCAGCCGCGGTCTTGCCCACGAAGTCCTCCACCGGCACGGTGACCTTCTCCCAGCTGCCGTGCCAGTCCCCGCAGTCGTAGGTCCATCCGCCGATGCCGGTGGACTCGGGACAGCGGCCGGGGAGTTCGATACAGCGCTGCCAGGCGAAGTTGCGCAGGCCGCCGACGACCCGGGCAGCTCGGCCCATGCGGATCTGCTCGGGGACGATCTGGGTGACCATCGACCACGGGGCCCGGTTGATCAACGCCCGGGTCGGCGAACCGGCTCGGCGGTCGGTGGTCAGCCACGAGGGCGAGCGGCCCTGGCGCAGTGCGCTGTGGCTGCGCTTGAGGACCTGGGGAGCGCGGATGCGGCTCATCTGCACCTCCCAGGCGACCTCCTGGCCCTGGGCGCCAATGATGACCACGTCCGAGCGGATCGAGCGGTCCTTGGTAGAGGACTCCATGACCGCGGTGAACCCGGCCCGTTCGGCGTCGGTGGCGATGCGCTCCTTCCACGCCAGATGCTCGGGTCCTTCCGGCTGGTAGCAGGGGCCTTCGTCGGACTTGTGGTGGGCCACGGTGAGCCGATCCCCGCGGCGGCGCAGGTACACCGAGGTGGAGGACCGGTTGATTTCTACGCAGCGCTGACACTCCAGAACGCCGACCTTGATGGTGCGCCGTGGTCCTCCGGGGGCTCCGCGTAGGGCGTGGATGACCGTGGGGGCCACGTCGAAGTCGTCATGGTTGGGATCGAGGATGATGCCGGTCTCGGTCCAGCGGATGAGCGCGAGTTCCTGGGCCACGGGGCCTCCGGGTGCCTGAGGGAAAAGCCGGAGCGGGGGAGAGGAGTAGAGCATGCGCATAGGACATTTCCGGGCAGGAGCGGTAGGAACCGTGAACTGGCCGTGCACAAGCGGTCATACCCGTGCAGAGATGTCACCGCAGTCGTACATACTTACGACATGGAAGATCGCACCAACCCTCCGGCCTGGCTCACCGAACCCGAGGCCGCCCACCATCTGAGGGTCTCCCCCGACACTCTGCGTCGCTGGCGCCGCGAAGGAACCGGCCCTGACTGGCACCGGGCTGGCGGACGCCTCATCCGCTACCGCCTCACCGAGGTGGACGCCTGGGTGACCGGCAGCGGGGAGGCGGCGCGATGATCCACCCGATGCACCCGTCCGGGGGCTTCCAGAGCCGCTGGAACACGTTGGTGCGTTCCCTGCTCGTGGAGTCCTCGGTCAAGCACGTCGCGATGTCCGCGGCCCTGTACGCGAACTTCGAGGACGGAGAGAGCTGCTTTCCCGGCATTTCCCATCTGGAGCGCGACACCGGCTACACCGACAAGACGGTCCGACGGGCACTCCAGGTGCTGCGGGGTATGGACATGGCCCGCCTCGTGCGCCGCGGGGTGCCGCACAAGGGGCGCTCCGACGAGTACACACTCCAGATCCCCGACGGCTGGACAGGGCTGCCGTTGCAGGGCCCCAAAGGGCTCCCGTTCACCTGTGCCTTCTGCCTCAAGGACTTCAACCCCAAGGGGCACAGCCTCGTGAAGCCGGTCGAGGGTCCGCGCGGCTACCAGACCAGTTGGTACCTGGACAAGTTCATCTTCTGCACCCGCGCGGGCAAGAAGGCGCCCTCCTGCAGGGCGCTGTGGGACCGCGACCGGGGCCGGCGAGGCGAGCCCGCGTGGAGGGAGCTGGTCTCCTCCGTCAAGTGGGAGATGTTCTACGCGGCTCGCGGGGAGGACTGGGCAGAGGAGTACCGGTAATGACAACCAGCGCCGGTAACCAGTTCCATGATCGGCGGTAATCATTCCGTAGGTAGCGGTAATGGTTCCCGAACAAGGCGGTAGCCACTACCGACCACCAGTACATACACACAGATCATGTACCAGATCATGAGAACGCCCCCACTTTTCCGCTCGCGCCGCTCGCGGGCAGGACGAAAAGCAGCAGCGACGGGGACGGCGGGACCACAGGTCGGTGGTCGGGTTTACGCAGGTCATGTCCCTCCCCGAAGGGAGGATAGAACCCACAGACCCCTTCGGGGAAGGGTTCGGGGAAGGGTCCGTCGAACCCTTCGGGGAAGGGTTCGTGACGGTCACGCCCGCGGTCACGCGTGACGTCACGCCGTTCCTCCCCCACCCCGGGCTTCGTCGTGCTTGAGTGGTTCACCGACCCCGACGACAAGGAAGCAGGACCATGCCTTCCAACCACGCGATCAACCTGCGCACCACATCAGGCGCGAAGATGGAAGATGTCCGCTTCTCCTTCGGAGTCACCTCCTCCAAGGTCCGAGACCGCCCCATCCGAGAAGGCCAGGGATTCAGCATCGAGCTGCCCGCGGTGCTCGACCTCCTTGAAACCGTCGCCGCAGGAGAGGAACAAGCCGCAGACGCTCGGGAGCTCCTGCTGAACGTGGTGGACACGCTCTACGACTCGGCAGGCTGCTACGACTACGAGACCGTCGAGGACAAACTGGCCTGGTGCGTGCGCGATGGCGGATGCCAGACCTGCGAAGAGCAGCGCTCCTCGTTCGCCCACCACCTGGAGACCATGGCCGAACGGTGGCGCCGGTGGACCCTGCCCGACGAGTTCCCCTTCGCCACAGGCAGCTCCATGGGGCTGCACACGGTCAAATGCGGTGTCGTCCGCCGGGACATGCCAGATGGCTTCACGGCCCACAAACCCGATGACGTGGCGCCGCTCCGCGCATTCGCCCACGCCTACGACGACTTCGGTCTTCCGGTCGACGAATCGGAGCAGCTCCCCGCGCATGTTCCCTTCCAACCCATGTCGGGGGAGGAGGCTCGTGCGTGGATGACCGAGAACACGGGGCCCAAGGGCGGCCGGTACTACAAGCGATGCCGGATGTGCGCTCCCACTCCGTGATCTGGGGGACCGGTCCCTCCTTCTCCTGCCATGGTCCGAGACCCGCAAGGTCGACCGGTCGACCCGGTTCCTACGCGCACGCGCGCGAGGCAGCAGCCCGACCCCCGCGAAAACCCGGCGGAACCCTAGCAAATCCGGTCGTCCTCACCGGGTCGGATGATCTACGCCGTCAGGGCAGCCGCCCCGGTTCCGCCGACCAGGAAAGCGTGCGGGGAACCGGATTGGCCACCGGGTGTGCCTCGGGAAACCCCGTGCGGAGAGCCCTGGCTACCGGCCAGTTTCAACAGAACCCGTCAACCAGAGCAGCAACACGAGCGCCTGGCGGCGGTTGGCCGGCCACCTCCGATGTGTTGTCCCCGGGGGGAGGGGCGTTGGGATCGCTGCGGTGGCCGCGGGCTACGAACGCGCGGGTGGAACGCCTCAGCAGCGGACGAGTTTTCCGAACTGTTCCACTCCCCGCAGGTCGCGGAACTTCGAGCGCGCGTGTCGCCGGGTCTGCACGCTGACAAAACCCCGGAACAGTTCCACTCCCCGCAGGTCAGCGGACGAGCCTGTCGACCTCGACCAGGTCCTGGCCGCGCGGGTCACCGGGGACACACCATGACGGGGGACAACTCCGCCCGGGGGAGGGGGCGTCAGGATCGCTCACGGCCTGGCCCTCGACAGCCGCGTAGGTGACCCGGTTCAAACGCCGCCACGTTCCCGGAGAAATATCCGCTGAACCGGGTGGTCGACCACCACGTCGACCGGTCGACCACCCGGTCGAACTCCACTCCGAGTCGATCCTCACCGAGAAGCCGGGGCCTACTCCTCCAGGAGGCTGGTCTGCCCCGGCACCTGCACCTGCTCCTGGCGGGCCCGGCCCAGACACCGCCGACACGTCACCGGCCCCGCTGACGGGGTCAATCGGAGCGGGTCCACGGCGGCGTGGCAGGCCACCGCGGGCACCGCCACCCCGGCCCACATGTGCGTGGCCAGCCCGTGCACCACCGTGCCCTGCCCGATCCGCACCCCGGTGGCGCCGGCCAACTCGGCGCGGCGGCGGCGCAGCACGGCGGCCAGGTGCTCGACGTCGGGGCCGGTGAGGTGGTCCTGTTCGGGGTGCTCGGTCATGTCTCCCAGGATGCCCGCTGAAAATCCCCAGACCCGTACAAAGAGCCAGCGGCAGACACCTCTCGGTCTCCTGAACCCCTCCGGGGAGGCACCCCCACCCCCTCGGAACGACGTAGCACTCCTCGCACGGGTGCTACGTCTCGCACGTCACCGGCCGGGCAGGTGCGGGCCGATCAGCTCCAGCACCCGCAGGATCTCCCGGGTCTCGGCCAGCTCCTGGAAGCGGTCGGACTCCCGGGCCTGGAGCGCACGGTCAGTGATCCCGTCCGCCTGCTCCTGGGCGAGCTGCTCCTCCAGGACCAGGCGGCGCTCGGTCAGGTACTGCCACAGCAGACGACCGTGAACCCGCGCCGACAGGTGGCCGGCGGAGGCCCGGGCATTCAGCGCCAGCGGGCTGTGCACGGCCAGCCAGTGCTGGCACCAGCCCGCCCACCCAGGCTCGGTGGGGGACGGCAACTCCCCCCACTCGTCCGCCGGTGTTGGCTGATCTGCCATATGGCCAGGTTAGACAGGTCAGAGATCCTCATCGGTCACCGCTTCCCCGGGTAGGTCGCGATCAGTCCCTCACCTAATCAGAGTGCTTATGCACGTGCATATGCACGTGCATAAGCACATGAAACCGTCTGGTTCACCAGTGTGCCGAGTTCGGTCCGGAAGGTGCCGTGGCTGGATCGGTGACCTCGGCTCGAGGTGGCCGTGGGCCGGGCAGGTAGACAGAAGTAGACGCCTCGGTCTCAGGAAAGTCCAGGTCGGGCAGGGGCTCGGCCTCGGGCACATCCCACTCCGCGTCCTTGGGCGAGTCGGGCACTCCGAGCCTGTCCAGCTTGTCTAGCTCCTGCCTCCGGGCCCGGGACAGCTCTGCTGCGGTGTCGGCTTCCACCAGAGACAGCCTCTGCACAGAGTCCTGGAGCTCGTTGCGCTGCTTCTTGAGATGGTGGATCTGCCGCTGGGTGGCCTCAGCAATGGCGTCGAGAAACTCCGCCCGAGTCTGGGCCTGGGCTTCGAGCTCGCGTGCCTGCTCCCGGGCCTGGGCCAGAAGCTCTTCGGCTTGACGGCGTGCTCGCCACAGCAGCTCGGTGCTCTTCTTGCTGGCCTCCTCCCGCGTCTCCTCCACGCTATGGCGCAGAGTGCGAACTCCTCCCAGAGCGCTACGCAGTTGGGTCTCCAACGCCTCGACCAGCACCTCCGGGCTGCTCACAGCCGACATCCTGTCAGGCCTGTGGCGGGGCGTCGGAGCGGTCGCAGGGAGCTGTTGGGCTCGGCTGGCCTCACCCCACAACTGCATGAACCGTTTGGCCTCCTGGACAGGGTCCCGCGCGGGCTCGACCAGAGGCAGCAACGCCTGCACGAAAGCGGTCATCGTCGCGCGAGTGGGCAACCTGTGGTGGGTGAGCACCTTGTGCACCGTCGCCCGGGAGACCGTGTCGGTACCACGGCCATAGTTGACCTTCCTCAGGACTGTGTCCAGGGAGGGCTCCCCAGCATCCCGGTGTAGCTGATGAAGCTCGTCGTTGAGCTTCGCCAAAGGACCTGTAATTCCTGTTGGCCTCTTCCAAGGGGGCACGGCGGCATTCCTCGTCTAGAACCGTCTACTTGCTCGCATCCTAAAGGGTGTCCAGCTGTCCTTTTTCGTCTCCAGCGGCAAAACCCCGCCGCTGCAGGCATTCGGCACCACTATCCTTCTTCGCAGGAGTGGAACTGGGTGCACGCATGTACTCGCACAAGACGACAAATCGTGCATAAGGTGCGTTCAGGTCACAGTGATGTGGTCGAAGGCGCCCAGTGAACTACCATCCCCGCATGTCAAGCGCCTGCTTGACGGTCGTGCTGCGGCCGGTCGGAGCCGAACTAGGACGGCCCCCCAACAGCGCATGTCCGGTGTGCCCATGGCCCTTGACCGAAACCAGAGGGTCCTCTCACATGGCACAGCACTCATTAATTCAAGGTCAGAGGAAGGTGCCGATGAATGTCATGATCCCCAAAGAAGTCGGATCATGCTTTGGAACGTGGAAGGAGGATATTAAAAAACGACCGGCCTTCGATGATGTGGAGATCGGGGAAGGCCGGTCGCCTGCCTCAAAAAAGAGGAACTCCCTCGCTCATAAATTTGGCTCAGCGTGGAAGCGCCTTACTGTACCAAACCTGCGGCTCCAGGGGGCGTCGGTTCGATGAACATGCCCAAAGGCGCTCCCATGGGTATTGACCTGCGCCTCTATCTGGCCTTCCTGACGGCCAGCCTCGTGGGGATCGGCTCCGGCCTGCTTTGGTACATGGGCGGCGACAATCCGTATCACGCTGTGATCAAAGGCGTCTTCGCGGGTGGCGCGGCATTCACGGCCGTCTTCTTCCTGCTGGGGGGTGGTGCCCGACATGACTGCGACCACGACTCCGCGCAACAGGGGTGTCGTGAGGATGTTGATTAGCCTGATTTGCTGAGTTCCTGGTGGTGGGAAGAAGTGCCTCTGCCCCTTCCCACCACCAAGGCACAGGATCTTTCGATGTCAAAGAACCCGAGTGCCCTGATTTCGGACAGGCAAGAAGCACGAATGCTTCCTCCCCCTCATTTCAGAGCTTGGCCCGTGTGTTCCGCCGGTCTGCGGTCAGGGTGGGCAGCGCCCACCGGGCGTGACCGGTCGGGCTGGCCGCGCCCGTCCCAGGGCAGGGCCAGCTCCTCCTGGGTTCCGCGCACCGGCCACCCCCTAGAACCCCGCAGAAACCTAGCAAAACGGCTCTGTCCCCGGCGGCCGCAGGAACACGAAAGGCCCGCACACGCACTCTGCGCTGTGCGGGCCTTCGGGGCGGGTTTCAGTGCACGATGGCCTCGGCCGGGTCTGCCCATACCGGGCCAGGCTGGGCCAACAGACGCTCCACGGCCTCGGCGCGCGTGCCCACAGCCGACGCTGCGGCGGTGTTGACGGGCTCCCCGGAGGCGTCGGCCGCGCAGTAGGCCCAGGACCGCGGGGCCGGTACGTGCTGGCGCTTCCACACGAACCCGATGACCTGATCGTCGGGCCCCTGGGCCTGGTACTGGCGGGTGCGCCTGGCCGAGTCCGGGGTTTCGACCAGGCGCACCCGCGCCAGCTCGGCCGGGGTGTAGGGGCACAGCGGCCGCTGCTTGGGGCGGCCGCGCATCCGCCGCTTGGTCCAGGCCGACTTGGTGAGCTGGGGTGGGGGCAGTGGTGCGGTCAGGTGCGCCCACAGCGCGCTGGCGGCTTCCTCCCGGGTGGGCCAGGGCCCGCCGGGTACCGGCCCGTCGGCGGTGTGCACGGTGATGCCGTCCCCGGCGCGTTGGAACCAGCCCCAGCAGCGGGAGCGCACGTAGATGTCATCGCGGCCCGTCACCCGGCCCCGCCGTAGTTCCCACCGCTCCATATCGGCGGGGCGGATCGGTAGGTCCGTGCGTTCCCCGTGCAGGCTCACGACGGAAACCGGGCGGCCGAACAGGGTCGACAGCAGTTCGGGGAGGGCAGCGGCCATGTCGGTTTCGGAGGTCACCGCGTCCGGGGCGAGCTGCTCTTGCGGGGTGAGGCGTTCGCGCTCCTCCTCGGACAGCAGCCCGTGCAGCGTCCATCCCTCCCGCTGGTCCCAGTGGTGGCGGTCCTCGAGGTGGCCGATGGTCGCGGTGTCGGTGTACAGCAGGCAGAAGACGCGCCCGTTCGGGTCGGCCTGGCCCCGGACCCGCACCGACACTTCCTTCACCGGCGGGGGCGCTGACTCCTCGGGTGCGCCATCCAGGGGAAGCCCGGGTTCCTCCTGCGCGGGCTTTTCCGAAACCGCACGGGGGGCGTGGTCCTCCTCTGCGTCGGGCAGTGGGGGTGTGGTTTGGGAAACCTCCCGGTCGGGGGTGCGGTCGGATCCGTCCTGGTGCTCCGGCGGTGGGGCGGCCACCGTGCCGAACGTGGCCTCCCACGCGGCGACCACCGCCTCCTGGCCGGCGCCGTAGGCCGACCCCAGCGCAGAGCGCACCGCCCCGGCCGCCTCCAACGGCACCCAGGTGGGCGGCTGCTCTCCACGCTCGGCACCGGCCAGGACGGGGCGCGAACACGCGATCCCGGCAGGGAGCTGGCCACGGACGCTCTCGGCTGCCGCCGCCAGGGTGAGCCCCGCCCCGACCCGCAGCCCGGCCAGCCCATCGGGCAGGGATTCGGGCTCGACCAGATCAGCCACACCCACCCCGACCGCGGCCGCGAGCAGGGCCAGGCGCTTGACCTCCGGCCGCTCCTGGCCCTGCTCGTAGCGGATCACCTGCTGGCGAGTGGTCGTGAGTCGCTCGGCGAGCACGCGCTGGCTCAGCCCGGCCGCCTGTCGGGCCTTGCGCAGCCGGGCGCCGTCCAGCGGCAGGCCCGCTCCACGCGCCATCAGACCTCCTTCGTGGTGGCCGGTGCGCGCAGCACGCGCGCGTCGTCGGGAAGGTCGGCCAGGGCGCGGCGCAGATCGCCAACAGTCAGCGGCTGGGGGGTCTCGTTCACGGCGTGCTCCTCAGGGATGTGTTCGCGTCACCCTCTATCCTAAACCACACGTGCCGTTTAGGTAAGGAGTTTCGCTGGATTCCCCCGTGCGGTTTAGGTGACGCACGATCCTGTTCGGCTGCTCCCGAAAGGGGGTGCGGTTTAGGTAAGGTTGGATTTTCCGCCAGAACTACCGGGAGCCCAGCAAACACAAGCGGCCCCGCGCCAGGTTTTTCAACTGGTGCGGGGCCGCATGCTGGCGCAGGATCAGCTCACGGCGCAGGCCATGGCAGCGGTGTTTCCCCTGTTCATCGCATGCCGTGTATACGTCATGCCGTAGATACGTCGTCATCGTAGAGAGCCTTGCCAGCGGCCTCGCCCAGCAGCTCCAAGGCGTAGCCGATGTCGGCGTGCACGGCCGGGTCAGTGACTCGACGGCCGTCGACGACCGCGTACTCGACCAGCTCGTGCTGGTCCAAGGACCCTTGCATGGACACGGTGAACGTGCGGGGCTCGTCCTCGAAGTCGGTGGCCTCGACAGCGACCTCGTAGGGGGTCAGGTCGAGGGAATCGGCCCGGCCCTTGCCGGACTCGGCGGCCAGGGCCTCCAGCCCGAGTTCGGTGGCGTGGTGGCGGCGCAGGGACTGGGCGGCCGCCTCCAGCTTGGACACGGCGTCGGCGGCCTCGGCCGGGTTGGCGGGCGCGACCAGGCGGCGCAGCCCCAGGACCGTCTGCCAGATGGCCAGGACCGCGGGGTCCGGCTCGTTGTCGTGGACCAGGTGCGGTCCGACCACCGCGTCGATCTGGTCCAGGGCGGGCAGGATCGCCGACAACGTGGCGGGCCCGGACACCGGGGTGTGCTCGCGGCGCTCCAGGTCCAGGTGCTTCCACCGCTCCCAGGCGCTCTGGCGGGCGATCCCCACAGCCGCACCGATCCGGTCCCAGGACACCGAGCGCAACCGGAGTGTTTGCACTTCGCTGTCCAGGGCCGCGTCGGTCAGGGACCGCTGGGAGGCCAGGGTGTGCAGGCGCAGCTCCGGCACCGCCGAGTACACGTGGTCCTGCCAGGCCTGGCTCAAGTACTGCGTGACCTGGTCGGTCGCACGGCCGTGTTCGGAGGGGTAGTCGGCGCGGGAGAAGGTGTCCAGTCCGCTCCAGCCACACTTGCACCCGGCCCGCCAACCGGTGACGCGGTCGGCGATCTCCAAGCTCCACTTGCTGGTGGCGGTGGTGTTGTCCAGGACCATCACGGTGAAGCCGTTGTGGTCCTCAGCGGGGGCGTAGGTGGTGGCCAGAGTCCAGCCCATGAGGGCCTCCGTTCGTGTCAGGGTTTCCTGACACATAGCATGTCAGGGAAGCCTGACACTGTCTCGAGAATCCACGAACTCAACACAGAGGTCGGTACAGACCAAGCCCCGGCAGCTCGCCTTGCATAGTTCGATCTGTGCAGGCCAAAGAGCCGACGTGAGTACGTCATGACGTATCTACGTCCTGAGTCGTGAACCAGTGGAGCTCTTCCTTACCTGCAGGTAAGGAGGTAGCCAGTCGGGGTGCCATTAACGGAGGTGTCACCAGCAGCAAACGCGACCGGACCTACAAGGGGTACCGGATCCGGGCAGTGTTCAAACAGCCCTGGCGGTGAACACACCACTGCCCCGCCTCACGGTTCGAGGCGGGGCAGTGTGCTGGGTGGGGTCAGCCCTGTGGAACCCCACCGGCGGCTCGCAGCGCCGCCACCCCGGCCTTGGTGGGCACCATCCTGTCCGCGTGAAGCCCGTCGGCAGGGATGGCGGATTCGATCAGATCCCGCTGCCACAGGCTCACGTAGGCCTCGTAGAGCTTCACCTGTCGCTCGGTGGCACGGCGGCCGGTCTCGGTGTTCATCCCGGCGAAGAAGGAGTTGGCCTCCACCGGCTCGCCCGCCCGGTGGATGTGGTCCAGGAGAGCGTGCTCGTCTTCGGTCAGCTCGTTGGTGTTCCTGTTCATGGGAGGAACGCTAGCCCCTGTAGCGAGCCTGCGGGGGCTAGCGTTTGCGGCTGCTGACACGTTCGTTAACAGCACCCCCAGGGTCTCGATGTGGATCACCCGCACCAAGCAGAGCTCCCCAGGTTCGCCCCGTCGTAGTATTGGGGCATCGGAACGGGGAAGTTCCTTCCCTGCCCGACACAAGAAGTGGGGCCTCCACGCTGGCACGTGGAAGCCCCGGTACTGCTTCTTCTCTGTTAGCGGCTCTGGTCGGGCACCATCACGGTGTCCCACCAGGGCCGTTGCCGTTTCCCCCGACCATGTCGAGGAGAACCTGCAGAGCCACCCGGACGACGCCTCCCAGAATCGGGGGGAGCCACCAGGGCGGCGTCCACCGATCGCGCTTGCTTCGATCCAATGGACCGCTCCTTCCTTCACCGGTGACCGGGTCACCCTCGTGGTGTCCCTACTCGGCCATCCGCGCGGACTGGCCGACCTCTCCGGTGCTTCAAGGTGCTGGCACAACTCTACTGGGAGGCCCCTGACTCCTGGAATTCTCGGACTTCCCTGCGGGTGGATGAGTTCAGGGTGATCCTGGCGAGTGGCAACCAGCCTTGGGGAGCGGACGACAGCCCCTTGAGGTGCAAAAATGCCCAGACTGTGGGCTCAGGGAGGCCTGCTCTGAGAATCGCTTGGGTGTGGTCTGTGCGCGTTTTCGACCACAGGCCGCCCACAAGGGGGACAGCAACTACCCACAAAAAACCCTTGAAAGTCAAGTAGGACTCGTAGGCGAAGTTGATGATGAGCTTTGGCGGCAGGGCACGAGCCTTGAGGAAGACCTCCTTCTCGTGCAGCACCTGCAGGATGGTCTTCTCCTGTGACTCCTATAGGCCTACCTTGCGCATCGGGTTGTCGCGCCAGGCGTCGGTGGGGCGGATGTAGGAGTCGATGGCCGTTGACCTCTCCGACCAGCGGCCCTGGCGGGCGATCCATGCTCGGGGCACCCCGGCGGCCGCGGCTGCTGTGGCGGGGCCGGCGCGCAAGGAGTGCGCGGTGACGCCTTCCAGACCGGCCTTCTCGGCGAACTCCTTCACGATCAGGTTGATCCCGGCCCCGGACATCCGCCCCGTGCTCCGCCCGGCAGCCTCCGGGGTGCCCGCGACGCGGCCGTGCCGGTCCACCGAACGCAGCAGCGGCCCGTCGGTGACCCTGGCCTCGGCCAGGGCGGCGAGGTAGTCGGCCACCGTGCGCACCGGGCAGGTGAGCCTGTGCGTGCCGTAGGGGATGGCCACGGTCACCCCGGCGGAGTCCTTGTCCGTCTTCGAGGACGCGACGAACACCTCCAGGCCGTCGGCGACCTCGCGCACGTCGCCGATGTCCAGCGCGGCCAGCTCCGAGCGGCGGGCCATCATCGTGTACCCGAGCAGCAGCAGCGCCCGGTTGCGCAGACCGACCAGACCGCTGGAGGTGGCCTCCAGCATCTGCCGGAGTTGGTCCACGCTCAGCGCGGGGGCCTGACGGCGGCGCCCACCGCCCTTCGCCCACTGGCGGGAGTAGGAGCGCAGCGCCATCCGGGCGGCCTTGGTGGGCAGAGAGTGGCCTTCGGCCTCGTGGTAGGAGGCGATGGTGCCCAAAGCGCGGTCGATGGTGGCCGGGGCCAGCCCGGCGGTCGCCAGATGATCGACGTAGGACGCCAGTGTCTCCGGGGTGGCGGGCAGCGGGGTGCGCCCCGCTGTTGAACACCAGGCAGAGAACCTCTTCCAGTCTCGGGCGTAGCCGGTCTGGGTCGAGGCCGCCCACCCGTCGGCGACCCGGGCCGCGGCCCCCGGGGTCAGCTCGGCGTCGGCCGGGCGGAAGAGGGTCCCCGGGGAAGTTGAAGTCATCGAGGTCGAAGTCGTCGATGAGGAGGATCCCCGGCGGCCGTCGTCGAAGAGCACGATCTCGGTCTGCTCGGGGATCTGCTCGCCGTCCACAGGGGCTCCTCAGGGGTGTGGCTGATGTCCGATTCTGACTTTCGACAAGTGAGCTTATCGAAAGTCAGAGTCACAGAGAAGGGGAGATCGGACCCGGGCCCGGCCTCCCCTTGTGACGTATTCACGTCATGACGTACCTACGTCTCGCGCTGGGCTTCGATCTGCCGGTACTGCTGCGGGAGCATCCCGCAGGCGAAGATCCCGCTGTACCCGCACAGCAGGATCGGGACCAGGAACACCAACACCGTCCAGCCCATCCACCCGACCCAGGCGGCGGCCGCCATCACCGGCACCGGCAACAGCACCAGGACCCACACGGTGAGCACCAGGGGCCGTGGCGGGGTCGGGCTGGCCCAGCAGCTGCGGGAGTACCCGGCCATCGCCGCGCCAAAGGCCGCGGTGTAGAGGGCCCCCGCACCGTGGCCGGCCCACCCCGGGGCGCCCTGGTCCATGAGCATCTGGGCGAGGAGCATCCACACCATGACCGCGCCCACCAGAGCGATCAGTACGAAGCCGACGCTGAACCCGATCAGGGAGCGGCGCATCTGGGCGGGTTCCTGGCGGAGCTGGTGCTGGCGCACCGCGCGCATGGCCCGGGCGTACTGGGAGAGGTGACGGTCCTCCTCGGCCTCCTCGGCGTGCAGGCGCTTGAGGCGCTCCAGCTCCCGGACGCGGCTCTCGCGACGGTGGCGCGCTTCCTCATCCACCTCCTGGGCGAGTTTCTCCGCGTCTCGGTACCGGTCTTCGGCACTGCTCACGTCTTCTCCAAAAGGGGGTAGCTGGTCAGACGGTGACGTGTGTACGGCATGACGTAGATACGTCATGCGGAATGCCCCGGGCCACCCTGACCCGGGGCGGCGTGCAACCGCGCCTGTGAGATGCCCACAGGCGCGCGAACTCGAACCCGCCAGCTCTCTTTGGTCGCGCGGGCCAGGCGGAGGCGACAGGCGTCACCTGAGAGAGTTGATGCAGTTCAAAGGGAGACGTATCTACGTCATGCCGTGTCTACGTCGTCCCTGGACTCCTTGACGCGGTCACGCACGCGCTCGTACAGGGCGTCGTCCTCGGCGAGCTCGGCCAACAGCGCCAGCCACACCGCCCGGCGCGGAACCTCCCCCACATCCAGGTCGTCGGCGAGCCGGTCCGCGATCCTCCTCAGCCGCTTGTGGTCGGCCGGCGACAGGTCCACGGTGGTGCGCAACGGCTTGGACCGCACCGCCGTGCGGCCCCGCTCCGGCCGCGGCTGGGCCTCTTCGGGTGTGGCCTGGGCGGGTGCCGTGCGACGGGAGGAGGCCGCCTTCGCGAACCGGTCCGCAGACGACTTCGACTTCGCAGCGCTCACGCGGTCACCTCGATCCCGGCGCGGCGCAGGTACTCGTCGGCCAGCATCTCGATGGGGTCACCGGCGGGGACCTCCGGGGCGGCGCCGTAGGCCAGGGCGTAGGCCTCGCGCCGGGGGATCTGGGAGTCGAGCACGTCGTAGCCCATGGCCTCCAGACCCTCGCGGGCGTCGCGGCCCGACCGGGCGCCGCTCACCACCCGGTTGAGCAGGACCGCGATCCGGGCGGGGGCCTGGCGGACCTCGGCGACCTCCTCGAGGAGTTCGGTGATCGCGCCGGTGCGGTCGATCTCGATCGTGGAGGGCGCGACCGGGATGGTGATCTCGTCGACGTGGCGCAGAACGCTGCGCACGATGGCACCGTGGTCCTCGGCCTGGGGCAGGTCCACGATCACCAAGGTGTCGGGGCCGGCGAAGTCCCCGAGGCGGCGGCCAGCGTCCTTGGTGGCCAGGCCGACGATCTTGAAGCCGAAGCCGCCGACCTCATCGGACCAGGCGAGCGCGGACTGGGCGGGGTCGGCGTCGACCAGGAGCACGTCGAACCCGCGCTGGTGAAGGGACTGAGCCACCAGCACGCTGGTGGTGGTCTTGCCCGTGCCGGGCTTGGTGTTGGTGTACGCGATGGAAGCTCTCATGAGGCACGACGGTACGGCATGACGTACTGACGTGCCTACGGCACCACGGGATCAAGGTGGGGCGTTCGCTCGGTGACGGCGACGCACAGCACAGGCATGAACAACACCACGGCCGCGGCGGCGAAGCCGAGAGACCCGGCAGTCGACAGCCCCAGAACCGCACCGGAGTTGTATCCGAGGGTCGCCACGAACGCCAGCAGCGGGATGCTGATCCAGGAACCGGTGCGGCCGCGTGGAGTGGAGCGCGTCATCGACCACTGCAACCAGAGCATCGCGGCTGTGATCACCGCGTACCCGAGGGCGAACTTGAACCCGAGCGTGGGCTGGAGAACGAGGGCGCACAATACGACGGCGAACGGCGTCAGGGCGGCGGCCGCCCATCGGGAGATAGGTGTCATGGGTTCCAGTGTGGCCTTCGCCCTCCTACGGGGATGCCGTTTCCACAGATCAGAGAGCGACGTACCTACGTCATGACGTGCTGACGTAAGCAGCCGGATCCTTAGATCAGAGTTCTCAATGCCGGGGACCGCTCGGGGCTTAGGAAGGGCACTTCCTAGTCGCCCTCTTCGGCGGCGACTTCGGAAGAGAGCTTCCGATCCGCTCAGCCTTGGTGTTCCCGGAGACGCTCGCGCAGCGCCAGGGCGAGCTCTTCCACGCGGGCCTTGTTCGGTCCTGCGGGGGTGGCGACAGCGACGGCCTCCAGGACCTCCAGGACGTCCTCGGCTTCGGTTCGGGACAGGAGTGCTGGTGTTCCGGCGGGGACGGCCAGGCGCTCGTCGTCGACGACTTCGGCTTCGTGGATGTGGTGGGCGGCGGCCGCCGCGACCCACCGGTTCCCGCGAGGACCGAGTCCTCCCTTGCGCTGCCCCACCGTGTGCCCCCACCTATGTACTTCGCTCAGGACCTCCAGTCTGCTCACACCCCACCCACCAGCGCAGCCAGACCAGCGATCCCAGTACACCGAACACACTCCTCAGTGATCGAAAAGCACATCCAGGCCATCCAATAAAGTCACTGACGGATTACACCTAGGCACCATTGGCGCTCACGGGACGCACGGCCCGGTCCGGACGGGGTTCCGGCGCCTGGGCGCAGGGGTCGAACACGTCCTGTGGGCGCCGGGTTGCGGGGTCCCGGGGCGGCGAGCCCCGGGTACCACCAGGCGCCCGCCGGAGGTCTTCTCGCGGCGCGACACGCCGATCAGCACGGATCGCAGATACCTGGGTGCTTGCCGTCTTCACTGGCTCGCCGTGTCCTCCAACCGTCCCTCCATTCCGGAGGGGTACCTGTGCTCATACGGACGACACGCCGATACACCGGTATCGCAGATACCTGGGTACATCTCTTCATCGGTGACGCCTACCGAGCTGGTCGTAGAACCGGTCCCCTGACACCTTCACCGCGTCCACTCCGCGCATGATTCGCTCGACCTCGCGCACCGACAGCTGGCCCTGGGCGATCGCGGCCGCGGTGCGCACCAGGATCCGCTGGAGCTCCCGGGGGCGAATCTCGCCGTCCTCCTGGCGCTCGGGTGCGGGGGCAGGGTCGACGCCTGGGTAGAGCTGGCCGCCCGGTCGCATTCCGGGGCGCTCCCACGGGCTGGCCGGTACCAGCCGGGTGCGCACGACGGTGCGCTCGATGACCTCGCGGACCGGCTCGTCATCGCGGCGCGCGAGGCCGGCCTCCTGGTCGCGCTCCTGGCGATCGCGCGCGGTGCGTAGCTCGTAGGCGCGCTGGCGGTGCGCGGGGGAGCAGTAGCGCCGTTTGCGCCCCTTCCCCTTGGTCCGGGGTGAGATCTCCTTGCCGCACCACTCACAGGTACGGCGGATCAGCTTCTCGCGGACGGTCTCGATCACCATGTCCTCGTGCTCGGAGCCGTCGACGGGTGCGGGTTCTTCGGAGGTGTGGTCCATACGGCGGACCTTATCGTCACTGATGGATTTGGAAGCGGTGAGCTCTTGTATCTCTTCGAGATACCAAGGCTCACCGGTTCCACTGGTCTACCCGCAGGCTCCGGTGCGCGGTCGCTCAGGGCGGTCCCAGTGTTGACGGCCGCGGGGATGTCAGTGGATCGGCCACCAACTTGTCAGCGAGCATCGGCCGCGAAGATGTCAGTGCCGTCGCCGCCTCGGGCCGTGCTCGCTCCTGGTGACCGTCGAAGGCTGCGGGGTGAATGGCCGTGGCAACCGCTATGCGGGGCTTACCGGAAGCCAGAAACCGACACAAGGGCATGAACCACACGGGGAAGGTAGACCATTCGGAACGGCCGAATTGGTCTACCTCCTGAACAGCAGGAACGCCGCGCGCGACGCGAACCGGGGAGGAGAGGACCGTGTGAGGCTCGATCGGGCGCATAGTGACGATGCGTGGCCACTGACCGGATGCGCCAACTCCCGTCCGCACCAAGCGCGGGCGGTCTACCGTGGCGGTCATGCGTTCACTCACCCCCCGCCAGTGGACCGGCATCGCCCTCGCCTCTGTGGCACTGCCTGCGCTCACCGCCACCGCATGGCCCCTGTTCCCGTTCCTGTGGGGTCTGCTGCCTGATGATCTGCCCGTGGAGCGCATCGCTCTCGGCTCGGTTCTTACGGTCGTGCTGGTGCTCGCCGCCATACTGGTTCGCGCCCAGCGGCAGACCCAGGTCTGGCTGCGGTGGTTGATCCTCGCCGCCTGGTTGGTGGCCATCGGGGCCGTGGCGGGGATGGTGGTGCTCATCTGGCTCGTCCTGGGCACCCCCGGGCTCGACCTTCCCACCGACCTGTCCCCGCGCGCTCTGGACGCGATCGCGACCCGAGCCTTCGCCGTCGTGGCGGGCCTGGGCGGTGTGGCGCTACTGGTGATCCACTACCGGCGCCAGCGCACCACCGAGACAGCAGAAGAGCGCGAGATCGCGAAGCTGTTCACTGACACCTTCGACAGCGCCAGCAGCAAACTCGGCGAGGAACACGCCGCCGTCCGTCTGGCTGGCGTCCACGCCCTGGCAAGGCTGGCCGATGAAGCGCCCCGCGGCCGCGAAGACCTGGTGCAGATGGTCATCGACGTACTGTGCGCCTACCTGCGCATGCCCTACACCCCCGCACCTGTCCCTCTACCCAAGAACGCCAACAAGGTCCGGCGCGAGGAACACCACGAGCGCGAGTTGAAGTTCGCCGCTTTCCGGCAGGTGCGCCACACCATCATTCGCATCATTGGCAACCGCCTACGCGAGCCCACTCGCTGGCGCGGTAAGGACTACGACTTCACCGGCGTCGTCTTCGACGGCGGCGACCTGTCCTTTGCCCAGTTCTCCGGCGGGAAGGTGTCCTTCCATGGGGCCGAGTTCACCGACGGCAGAGTGTCCTTTGTAGCAGCCGAGTTCTCCGGGGCGACGGTGGACTTTCTCGGCGCTCACTTCACCGGCGGGATGGTGTACTTCGGCAGGGCCCGCTTCACTGGCGGAACGGTGTCCTTTGTAGCAGCCGAGTTCTCCGGGGCGACGGTGGACTTTCT
>NZ_ANAZ01000050.1:0-39374 GCF_000340985.1 Nocardiopsis valliformis DSM 45023 | reverse complement strand
ACAACATCCACCATGCCGCTGAACAGGTGGCGAAACGAGATCCCGCGCAAGGAAGAGGCGTGGCAGGACGTGGAGGCCGTTCGCGGCCCGGGAAGCGTCAACCGAAGCGAAAGGGCAACCCGCATGGGAAACCCTGAGCTGGAAGCCCCCGCGTTCACGCGGGGGAGACTTCACCTGCACCTGTTCGTCACTACGCAGCAGCAACTGCGTTCGGACTTCGGTGAGCTTAGGGATCACCTCAACCCCCGAGGGATGCTCTGGGTCTCCTGGCCCAAGGGCGGACGCCTGGGCACCGACCTCGACATGAAGAAGGCCATCGCGATCGGCTACGACCTCGGCATGGTCGAGAGCACCTGCCTGCGCGTCGACGAACTCTGGGCCGGGCTGAAGTTCACGCGCCCCAAGCCCGGCAAGATCTACCGGAACAGCTACGACACCCTGCCCCAGCAGAGATCAGAAGAACACGAGGAAGCCGAATCCCCCGAGCAGGGTCAGTGAGCCGAAGGCGACCAGGGCCACCAGGGCGTTCGAGCGGAACCGTTCCTCGTCGCCCGGGGAGAAGGGGCCGAGGTCGGTCATGTCCTGGGACTGGGAGGTGTTGTGCATGCCCTCATCCTGCCGTGTCCCGAGCCCGGGTACCAACGGGAACCGGGGTGTTCATCGCCTTCACTCCCGCGTCGGGCTCGCGTAGATTCGGTGCCAACGGGCGCTCGGAGCGGCGTCCCCGGTGAAGGCGGCCATGCCATGGGCACTACCGAACACGACCACTCACCGCCACGTCTTCCCCCTCGATGGTTCGTTCGCGCGTTCTGGGCCGGGCACCGGTTGCTGTGCCGCGTGACCGGCGGCCGGGCCGGACTCTCCCGTCCCAAGCCCGGCAAGTACGGCATGCTCCGGTTGCACACGGTGGGCCGTCGCACGGGTAAGCCCCGTGCCGTGATCCTCGCCTATTTCGAGGACGGCCCCAACCTGGTTCTTCTCGCGATGAACGGCTGGGGTGACCCGCCGCCCGCCTGGTGGCTGAATCTGTCGAAAAGCCCGGAGGCCAGGGTCGATCTGGTCGGGGAGCAGCGTTCCGTTCATGCCCGTGAAGCGCAGGGTGAGGAACGCGAGCGGCTCTGGGTGAGGTGGGGTGACTACTCGAAGAGTGTCGAGGAGCTGGACGGGTTCGCGGCGCTGCGGTCCCGGCGGACCCCCGTGGTTCTGCTGGAGCCGAACACCTGACCGGCTTCCGCCGATTCGGGGTTCGCCGAAGTGGTAGGCGCCGTCCACCGGGTGGGGAAGACCCGGTGGACGGCGCTCGGGGACGGCCGCGCGTCAGTCCAGGGAGTACACCCGGACGTAGTCGACCCGCATCTGCTGCGGGAACTGGGTGCTCCCGTCGGGGTAGCCGGGCCAGTCACCGCCCACGGCCACGTTGAGGATCATGAAGAACGGCTGGTCGTAGACCCAGGGGTTACCGCGGGTGTCCTGCCAGGTGTAGGTCTGGTAGACGATGCCGTTCACCGACCAGGTGACCGAGCCCGGGTACCAGTCCACGGCGAAGGTGTGGAAGGTGTCGGCGAAGGACCAGCCCTGCGGGTGCATGTAGGAGCCGGTGAGCGGGTTGCCGCCGTGGTATCCGGGGCCGTGCAGGCTGCCGTGCACCAGGTGGGGTTCGCGGCCGATGTTCTCCATGATGTCGATCTCGCCGCAGTCCGGCCACGGTGTGCCGGGGAAGTTGGCCCCGAGCATCCAGAACGCGGGCCAGATCCCCTGGCCGCGCGGGATCTGGATGCGGGCCTCGATCCGGCCGTACTGCGGCTGGACCCTGCCCTGGGTGGTCATGCGGGCGGAGGTGTAACCGCCGTGGGACTCCCGGCGGGCGGTGATGACGAGGTTGCCGTTGCCGTCCAGGGCGGAGTTGTTGCGGCTGGCGGTGTAGTTCTGGAGTTCGTTGTTGCCCCAGCCGTGGTCGCCGGTCTCGTGGTTCCAATGGGCGGGGTTGGGCGCGCTTCCTGCGGGACCGTTGAACTCGTCGGACCACACCAGGGTGGCCCGCGCGGTCGTGGCCGACGGTTTCGGTTGGGCTGATGCGGAAGCGGCGGGGATGGTGAGTCCCGCGGCCGTGAGCGCCGCCAGCGCGGCGGGGGCGACCAGGGCGCGGCGAGGGTACGAGCGCATGGGCTACTCCGGGGGAAGCCCCGTCGGTGCGGGGCGAGGGCGGGCGGAGTCAGTCAGCCATGGGCTGACTTGTGGGGACGCATAGGTGACGACCCAGCGTGACCGTCATGTGTCCCGTTGTGTTGAAAAGTTACTTTACGTTTATTAACCCAGTCTCGCAAGAGGTGAGAGATCACCGATCTGGTTCGAGTTCCCGTTCGTTTTCTTTGTTCCTGTCCCTCCGTAGGGCCGCAGTAGCTCTCGGGCTGGTGCGTCACCCTGTGGAGCGGGGGTATCGCCGCTGGTCAGCTGGGGGTTGAAACTTTTCCGGCGGAAGTTTTTCGAAAGCGCGTCATAGGCGAGGTGAGGCAACGTCTCATCCAGGAAAGAAGTTCGACGATCTACCGAGGAAACCCCATGATGAGCGCCCACTCCGTTCCCACCCCCGCTCCCCGCCCCCTGGTCGACCCCGCTGACCTGGTGGGCCAGTGGGTCCGGGTGAACGAAGACGGAACCGTTGGGCTGCTGCTCTCCGCTGACCGCGCCGGCTGGACTCTGCGTACCCCGACCGGGGTCCGCGCCGGGCAGGGGAGGCTGGCCGCCGAGGCGGTCACCCAGCGCACCGAGGCCCGGCCGGTCCGCCGGCGCCTGCGCGCCGTCATGGACGACCCCGGTTTCCCCGGCCGCGCCGATCTGGACATGCTCGACCTCCAGCTCGCCGCGCACCCCTGACCTCTGGCTGACGGGCCGGGTCTGTGTGTCGGGTGCCTTCGGTCGTGCGCTGCCTGCCTAGGGTGGGAGAGCGAGGCCGAGGGCACAACGTTTCGTGAGCCATGACCCAAAGAACACGTAAACCCCCTGCGTTACTGCGGCGTCTCTGAGGAAGACGGCACACTCGCCGTCGGACGCGCGTGCAAAAAACACGCGTACACAGCAGGGGAAACCATCATGGACCGAAACGGCAATTACCTCGAAACCGGAGCGTACTGGCTTCTTTACGTGGTCTCCATCAGCGGTGCGCTCCTGCACTGGCGCCTGGGCAACGAGCTCATGGCGGCACTCTGCGGCGGAGCAGCGCTGCTCAGCGCCCTGCTCATCGGCAAGGTTCGGATCACTCTGCCGGTTGAGGGGCGCTGACCGCGGGCCCTCCGGCGAACCTTCGTGTCGCCCACTGAATCCTCGAAGTCGTCCTCTGGCGTCCGCGTCGAATTCTCGGACCCGCTCTTCGTCATGCCAATCTCCCTGTCCTTCGGGTTTCCCGTGCCCGACCTTTTGGGCCTTTGGTCCCTTGGGTGTCGGGCCCACACGGTTCCCGGGTTCAATGGGCCACCGGTCACACCCATCCCACCGGTCGCTCCCGTCACTGGCCGCCACTCCCGTCCCGACGGCTGCTCCAGCCCTCGCCCGGACCCGCCGTTCCCCGTGGGCTGCTCTGGTATTCCCACTTCACCTGGGGTGATGATCACCTCGGCATGCGCCCGCTATCGGGTCGTTTGTCCCGTGCGCGTGCGGATAGGCTTCCCGGTATGCGTTCATGGTCTGCGCCTGACATCGTCCCCCTGCCGGGTACCGGCGGCCCCCTTCGTGTCCACGACACCGCCACCGGACGGATAAGGACGACCACGCCGGGCTCCACCGCGGGCATGTACGCCTGCGGCATCACCCCCTACGACGCCGCCCACCTCGGGCACGCCTTCACCTACCTGACCTTCGACCTGGTCAACCGGGTGTGGCGGGACGCCGGACACGACGTCAACTACGTCCAGAACACCACTGACATCGACGACCCGCTCCTGGAGCGGGCCGAGGCCACCGGTGTCGACTGGCGCGACCTCGCCCACCGCGAGATCGACGTCTTCCGCGAGGACATGGCCGCGCTGTCCATCATCCCGCCGACCTCCTACGTCGGCGTCGTGGAGTCCGTCGACCTCATCAGCGAGCTGGCCGTGCGCATCCGCGAGACCGGCGCCGCCTACGAGATCGACGGCGACCTCTACTTCTCCTCCGCGGCCGCGTCGAAGTTCGGCGAGATCAGTAACCTCGACCGCGAGGAGATGCTCGACCTCTTCGGCCAGCGCGGCGGCGACCCGCAGCGCGTCGAGAAGAAGGACCCCCTCGACTGGTTGCTCTGGCGCGCCGAGCGCCCCGGCGAACCCGCCTGGGACAGCCCGCTCGGCCGCGGTCGTCCCGGCTGGCACATCGAGTGCAGCGCCATCGCCCTGGACCGGCTCGGCCCCTCCTTCGACCTCAACGGCGGCGGCAGCGACCTGATCTTCCCGCACCACGAGATGGGTGCGGCCGAGACCCGGTGTGCGACCGGTCAGCCCAACGCCCACAACCACCTGCACGTGGGCATGGTCGGCTTGAACGGCGAGAAGATGTCCAAGTCGCTGGGCAACCTCGTCTTCGTGTCCAAGCTGCGCCAGCAGGGCGTGGACCCGGCCGTCATCCGCCTGGCCATGCTCTCCCACCACTACCGCGCCCCTTGGGAGTGGACCGACGCCGAACTGCCCGCCGCCGCCGAGCGGGCCGAGCGCTGGCGTGCGGCCACGGCCCTGGGCTCCGGCCCGGACGCGGCCCCGGTACTGGCCGCGGTGCGCGCCTCGCTGGCCGAGGACCTGGACTCCCCGGCCGCGCTCGCCGCGGTGGACGCCTGGGCGAGTGCCGCACTCACCGAGGGCGGCGCCGACACCGAAGCCCCCGGCCTGGTGCGCACCACCGTGGACACCCTTCTGGGCGTCAAGCTCTAGGAACTCCCACCGGGAAGTTCGAGTAGGAATGCTCCGGTGCCCCGGGGAGGGCAGGCCCCTCCTCGGGGCATTCGCGTGCCGGTGAAGCCTGTCCCTGGATCACCCGGGTTTCCCGAAGTACCCGGCTTCTCGGGTTAGGCTGGTGGACACCACAGACCTCACACACCTCCGTGCCCGTTCCCGTCCGGTTCGTCAGGGGCGGGCACGGGGCTTTTCTGGAGGTTTCCCGCGGGCTTCCCCCCGGGCGTCTCCCCGAGGCCGTTCGGCCCGGGTACTTCTCGTCCGCAGGGCCTCTCACGCAGGGCCTCTCACACCCAGGGCCTCCCGTACGCGTTCAGCGCTGCTTCAGCCCCGGGGCCTGGGCACGTCCGTCTCAAGGGGAGCGGAGAAGTCGGGAAAACGGGCCTCCTCCGAGTCCGGGACCAGCCGCACCACGGGGATTCCGTCGACCGGGTCGGCCCCGAGGCGCTCGTACTCCGCCACGCTGTCGCCGACGTCGTGGCCCAGCCCCCGCAGCATCGTGGCGGCCACCTCCGGGTGCTGCTGCGCGTAGTGCGCCAGCACCCGGCCGGACTCCTCCGGCGGCAGCAGCTCGGCGGTGCCCCGCTGGCGCCGGTTGCCGACTTGGAACAGGATCCGGGGTTCCATTCGGATGTTGCGGAACCATTGGGACCGGTTCCCAAACCCCGAGGCCACCATGACCGTGCCGGTGGTGTCGTTGCCGCCCACGACCTCCAAGACCGCCTGCCGGGCCTCGCCGGTGCTGCGCCCCCGGTGGGTGACCAGAACGAACCTGTCGCCCAGCACAGTGCCCAGACCCAGCCGGTAGATCCAGATCGGGGCCCGGAACAGCGCGCGCTGGATCGGGTCCTTCGGTGGCTGGGCGAAAGTCATGGCGGCCTCCTGCGACAGGGTTTCCGAGCGCCCGAGTGTACTGAGGAGCCCTTCCCCGACGCGCGGGCGCCACGCCAACGGTCACTGTCCGCTGCCATGATGCGCCCATGGACACCGCACCTGACAGCCTGCGCACCACCGACTGGTCTTGGACCTTCCACGCCTACGGCCCCGGCACCGACGCCCCGAAGCACCTCGCCGCCCTGCGGTCCGGGCAGGACAACAAGGTCGCCGACGCGCTGGGATACTTGTACAGCGCGATCCTGCACCAGGGCACCGTCTACCCGGCCACACCCCCGGCGGTGCTCCACGTGGCCGACCTGCTGTCCGACCCCGCGGCCGACCGGCCGGTCCACCGCATGTTCGACGGGGCCATGGGTACCGACGCAGCACCACTGCGCCAGCACCTGCTCCGCTTCCTGGCCGACGTGGCCTGGTCCGTCGCGGAGGTCTGCGGTGGTTACTCGGACGCGGAGCTGGACGCCCTGGCCGACCCGGGTGAGCGGCGCGGTGAGCTGGACGCGTTCCTGGAACGGGTGGCCCGCAGCGAGGACGGCGATGCGGACGACGGCGAGGAGATCTGGGAGGACCCGCTCCTGGAGACGGTGATGCACACGGTCCTGCGCGATCTGCGCCGGGCCGCGCCCGTGCTGCTCGAGGCGGTCCGCCCCCTGTTCACGCACCGGGACCGCGGTGTGCGCCAACGGGCGGTGACGGCCGCCGGAGCGCTGAGCCGGATGGGCGGGGGACTGGCCCTGGACCTGTCGGGCGCCGCCGACTACGCCGAGTCCCGCGACGAGGGCGCCGCGATCGTCCTCGCTCTGGTGGAGAGCGGTGGCGACACCGCAGAGTTTCTCACCCACCACGACCCGGCCATCCGCGCCTGCGCCGCGCTCGCACCCTCCCTTACCGACGATCCCGCCGCCACCGCAGAACTCCGCACGGCCCTCCTGGACCCGGCCACCGCCGACGCCTGGTTCGCGGACCGCCCGGGCTATTTCGATGGACACGTGCGGTTCTCCCTGGTCAAGGCGCTCGTGGAACGCTCCGAATCCGAGGACGCACCCGACCTGCTTCCGGTCTTCCAGGCTCTGGCAGGGGTGTCATCCCCGTTCACCGCGGACCGGGATCTGCAAGGCCTGCTCCGCCTGGCCCTGGGCAGGGAGGAACGGAACGCCGCTCCGCCGCTGGAGCACCCCACCGAACTCCAACGTGCCTATCTGAAGGCGATGGTGGACAGCGACGGCCTCTGGGACTCGAGCATCGCCAACTTCGCCTTCCTCCTGAAAAGGCTCGGCCTGTCGGAGAACCGAGCTGCTTTGAGAGGCCTGGCAGAGAATTCGTGACCGTCTGCGCTGGAAAAAGCTGCCGGTAGTGGGCCCGAGCGCGCCGTAGAGCCCTGGCCAGCGTTGCTGTACGGATTCGTTGGTTACGATTGAGAATTCCCCCTCCTCCAGGTAAGGCGTCTCATGGGATTCAGTCGGCACCGGCCCCGAATCCGGCCGGAAAACACGGGTGGGATGTCGTTGGCTTCTCTGATGGGGTTCCTGGGGTCATCGAGACCCCCGATTTCGCAGAGGATCCAGGTGGTCGTGGCAGGCGGGTCCGCGCGGATCGTCCTGGTGGGGGTGCTCCTGCTCGGGCTGGTCGGTTGTCAGGCGCGCATCAATCAAGTCAGGATAGAGAACGAACTCGATGTTCCCGTGGTTGCTTGGACCAGCCCGAACCGCGATAACCTCGAGGAACTGGACTTTGAGAGCAGGTGGCAAGTACCACCAGGAGAATACGAGTGGGTCTACTACTCTCCTGACAAGCCGAGTTTCCCCTGGAATATCTGGCCGTTGATGTTCTGGGAGCCGAATCCCTGCGCGGACGACCTTTATATGTTTGTGGTGGCCGAGGACGGGCGTGAGTTCGTACGGGAACCTCCGCTGTGTGCGGACGACGGCTGGGAGTGGACCGTCTCCGACTGACGGTGGTCGGATCCGGGGTGGGCTGCCTGATACGGGGGTTGGGTTCTGTCTGGTTTCGTCCTTTTATGCGTGGCCACCTGTGGTCACGACCTTGCTGAAACACCACTATCGGGGTGCTCGGCGTGGTGGGATGACGGCCATGACCACGACTTCGACCAGTACATCCACTCGGCCCAGTGCCGCCGCGGAGCTCATCGCGGACTTCGTCTCCACCGGCGGCCGCCTCTCCGATCGCGCCGACCTCGCCCGCTTCCTGCGAGAGCACCGACTCGTCACCGAAGGTGCCATCCCCATCACCCTCGCCGACCTCGACGAGGCCATCACACTGCGCGACGGCATCCGCTCCCTGCTCGACCGCGGGACTGCCCCCGACCCCGAAGTCCTCGGCCGCGCGCAGAAGGTCCTGGACGGGTTGCGCGTCACCGTTCGGCTTGAACCCGCCGAGCAGGCCGAGTCGCCCCTGGCTCCCGCCGTCGTCGACGAGGTCCGTCGCGGCCTGGCCCGCATCGCCGGGGCCTGGGCGGCGGTCCTGGCCACGGGGGAGTGGCGCCGCCTGCGCCTGTGACCGCTGGGCTCGGGAGCCGGGCGGGCCCCGGTGGGGCTCAGCTGAACAGGGCGGCCAGCGGGCCCTTCTTTTTCGGGGCGGCGGCCCGGCGCCGCTCCAGGAACTCCTCCCACTGCTGGGTGATGTCCTCCAGCTGGTAGGCCGAGGAGGAGGCCAGCGCGGCCTCGCCCATGCGGTGGCGTTCCTCGCGGTCGCTGACCAGGCGTGACAGCGCCTCGCCGAGGGCCTTGGTGTCCTGCGGCGGGACCAGTAGTCCGTTGCGGCCGTGCTCGATGATCTCCCTGGGGCCGTGCGGGCAGTCGAAGCTCACCACCGGGACCCCCACGGAGAAGGCCTCGATGATGGTCATCCCGAAGCCCTCCACCCGGGAGCTGACCGCCAGCAGGGAGGCCTTGGACAGCTCGCCCAGCATGTCGGTGGTGCGGCCGCGCAGGCTCACATGGTCACCCAGACCCAGCCGGTCGATGGTCGCGCGCAGCTCCTCGTCCCGGTCCCCGCCGCCGTGGATGTGCAGGCGCCACTGCGGGTGCTCGGCGACCACGTGGGAGAACGCCTCGACCAGCAGCGGGTACTGCTTGACCGGGGAGAACCGCCCGGCCGCCGCGATCACCGGCTCGTCCAGGGCAGCCCGAGGCGGTTCATCCGGCTCCAGGGCGTTGGGCAGCGCGGTCAGCCAGTCCTCGGAGGCGCCGAGCAGCTTCTCGTAGGCGGCCCGGTCGGTCTTGGTGAGTACGCTCAGCCCGTCCAGCTTCGGGTAGGCGCGGGTGATGGCCTTGCGGACCTCCGGTTTGTGCTCCTCCAGGTTGAGGTGCTCCTGTCCGATGGTCAGCAGGCGCGAGGGCGCCCAGGCGGCGATGAGTAGGTTGATCCCCGGGCGGGTGCCGATCACCACGTCCGCCTTGGTGGTGCGCAGGTAGCGGCGCAGCCCGGTGACCGCCTCCGGGGTGAAGTTCTTGTTCCGGCGCCGCTCCGCCTTGGGCACGATCTTGTCGGCCTGCTTGGCCCAGCGCTCACGCACGCGTTCGCGGGGGCGTTGGACCACCGGGTGGTCGGTGTCGTCGCTCAGCGGGACCAGCTGGACCCCGTCGGCGGGGGTGAAGAAGGGTTGTCTGCGTTTGCGGACCAGACTCACGATCTCCACCTCGTGGCGAGCCGACAGCCCGCGCGCCAGGTTGTGCACGGTTCGGACCGTGCCACCCATGGCGTAGCCGTTGGCGATGACGAAGGCGATTCTCAAAAGTTGTCCCTGCAACCCCACCTCGCGCGGTCGGGGAGGGTACTCGTCCCAGGCCCCGGGGCGGCAGGCCATCGGGCCCCGGAGTGCGTGTACCCCCGTACCACGCACTCCGGAGCCCTGGCTCTTTCCCCCGGTCCGCGAGCCATCACCCGCAAACTAGCGGGGAGCACCTAAAGATGAGGTAACGGAAAACCAGGACGCTGTGGACATTCATCCGGAGATGGGTTAAGCAGCAGCTCGGGGCCGGTCGATGCGATCGGTCCCACCCGCCCTAACCGTCGTCGCGGCGGCGCAGGTAGCGCTCGAACTCCTGGGCGATGGCGTCACCGCTGGCCTCAGGCAGCTCCACCGTGTCCTTGGCCTCCTCCAGGCCGCGCACGTAGGCCGCTATGTCCTCGTCCTCGGCGGTGAGGTCGTTCACGCTCGCCTCCCAGGAAACCGAGTCCTCGGGCAGGTCGCCCAGCGGAACCTCGGTCTCCAGGAAGTCCTGGACCCAGCTCAGTAGGGCCAGGGTCGCCTTCGGGCACGGCGGTTGGGCCACGTAGTGGGGGATGGCCGCCCACAGCGACACCGTCTCCACACCCGCCGAGCTGAACGTGTCGTGCACGACCCCGACGATGCCGGTCGGCCCCGAGTACGTGGCCGCCTCCAGCCCGTACCGGGTGCCCAGCTCCAACGGCGAGGACATCCCCGTCACCGGGATGGGGCGGGTGTGCGGGGCGTCGGCCAGCAGCGAGCCGAGGATCACGGCGCGCCGGACCCCCAGCTCACGCGCGATCGCGAGCAGGTCGGCGGAGTAGGAGCGCCAGCGCATGTTCGGCTCGGGACCAGTCACCAGGACGACGTCGCGCCGCGAACCGGGCGGCCGGACCACCCGCACCCGGGTGGTGGGCCACTCCATGGAGGTCAGCCGGCCGTCGGCCACGGTCATCCGTGGCCGGGTGACCTGGAAGTCGTAGTAGTCGTCCGGAGCCAGGGCGCACAGCTCCTTGGCGCCCCACTTCTCGGACAGGTGTTCCACGGCGAGGCTCGCCGCCTCACCGGCGTCGTTCCATCCTTCGAACGCCGCCACCATCACAGGCTCGACGAGCTCGCGGTCGAGCTGGATCATGGACGGCCCCTTCCTGGACGCGGATGATCACCACCCTATGGGGTGGCGCCACAGCCCGGAAACCGTAATTCGGACTCCGGCCACGGAGGTTACTCTCGCCACTTTGGGACACCCGTCTCACGTGGCGAAACACCCGATGGGGTAGCCTCGCGACCAGCGACTGACAGGGCGTGATCGCCCTAGGGCCTGTTCCGCGGAACTCGCCCGAGGACACTGCCGTCCCCGGCCGCCCGACCCCGCCCCGCGCCGTGGGTCGACCCAGCCACCGTTCCCGCCCGTGCCGCTTGTCACCGGGACACATGCTGGGCCGCCGCGGTGCCCCGAGACTAGAGTTGCTGAACATGAGAGATCGACGGACATTCCGTGAAGCACTGTCCCAGCGAGTTGTCGTGGCGGACGGGGCGATGGGCACCATGCTCCAGGCGCACGATCTCGACCTCGACCAGTTCGAAGGTCACGAGGGCCTCAACGACATCCTCAACCTGACCCGGCCCGACATCGTCCGGGACACCCACGCCGCCTTCTTCGAGGTCGGCTCCGACTGCGTGGAGACCAACACCTTCTCCGCCAACTACGGAGGCCTCTACGAGTACGGCATCGAGGACCGCACCTACGAGATCGCCGAGGCCGGGGCACGCATCGCCCGCGAGACCGCCGACGCCTACAGCACCGCGGACCAGCCCCGCTACGTCCTGGGGTCGGTCGGCCCCGGAACCCGGCTGCCCACCCTGGGCCACGCTCCCTACACCTTCCTGCGCGACTACTACGAGAAGTCGGCGCACGGGCTCATCGACGGCGGCTCCGACGCCATCCTGATCGAGACCTGCCAGGACCTGCTCCAGGTCAAGGCCGCCGTGGTCGGTGCCAAGCGTGCCCGCACGGCCCTGGGCAAGGACGTGCCGATCATCGCCCAGGTCAGCATCGAGACCAACGGCACCATGCTCATGGGTTCGGAGATCGGCGCCGCCCTCACCTCCCTGGCCCCGCTGGGCATCGACGTGATCGGGCTCAACTGCTCCACCGGCCCCGCCGAGATGAGCGAGCACCTGCGCTACCTGTCGCACCACTCGCCCATCCCCATCTCCGTGATGCCCAACGCGGGCCTGCCCGAGCTGGGCCCCAACGGCGCGGTCTACAACCTCTCCCCGGAGGAGCTGACCGACGCCCACGACACCTTCACCGCCGAGTTCGGCCTGAGTCTGGTCGGCGGCTGCTGCGGCACCACCCCCGAGCACCTGCGCCAGGTCGTGGAGCGGGTGCAGGGGCGGGGCATCAAGAACCGCAAGCCGCTGGTCGAGGCGGCCGCCTCCTCGCTCTACCAGAGCGTCCCCTTCCGCCAGGACGCCAGCTACCTGGCCGTGGGCGAGCGCACCAACGCCAACGGCTCCAAGAAGTTCCGCGAGGCCATGCTGGCCGAGGACTGGGACGCCTGCGTCGAGATGGCACGCGACCAGATCCGCGACGGCGCCCACGTGCTCGACCTCAACATCGACTACGTCGGCCGTGACGGCGTGCGCGACATGCGCGAGCTCGCCTCGCGCTTCGCCACCGCCTCCACCCTGCCGATCATGCTCGACTCCACCGAGCCCGCCGTGCTGGAGGCCGGGCTGGAGGCGCTGGGCGGTCGCGCGGTGATCAACTCGGTCAACTACGAGGACGGTGACGGCCCCGACTCCCGCTTCACCCGCATCATGCGGCTGGTGCAGGAGCACGGCGCCGCCGTGGTCGGTCTGTGCATCGACGAGGAGGGCCAGGCCCGCACCGCCGAATGGAAGGTGCGGGTGGCCAGCCGCCTGATCGACGAGATCACCGGCGACTGGGGCCTGAACACCGGCGACATCATCATCGACTGCCTTACCTTCCCCATCACCACAGGGCAGGAGGAGACTCGCAGGGATGGCATCGAGACCCTCAACGCCATCCGCGAGCTCAAGTCCCGCTACCCCGAGGTGCAGACCACACTGGGCCTGTCCAACCTGTCCTTCGGTGTGAACCCGGCCGCCCGGATCGTGCTTAACTCGGTGTTCCTGCACGAGGCCGTGCAGGCCGGGCTGGACTCGGCGATCGTGCACGCCTCCAAGATCGTGCCGACCAACCAGATCCCCGAGGAACAGCGCAAGGTCGCGCTCGACCTCATCTACGACCGGCGCGAGGGCGACTACGACCCGCTGTCGGAGTTCATCGACATGTTCCAGGGCGTGGACGCCAAGGCGATGAGGGCCTCGCGTGCCGAGGAACTGGCCGCCCTGCCGCTGTGGGAGCGCCTGGAGCGGCGGATCATCGACGGTGAGCTCACCGGTATCGAGGCCGACCTGGACGAGGCGCTCGAGAGCAAGCCCGCCCTGGCCATCGTCAACGACACCCTGCTGTCGGGCATGAAGACCGTCGGCGAGCTGTTCGGCTCCGGCCAGATGCAGCTGCCGTTCGTGCTCAAGTCCGCCGAGGTCATGAAGAAGGCGGTCGCCTACCTCGAACCGCACATGGAGAAGACCGACGACGACGGCAAGGGCCGGATCGTGCTCGCCACCGTCAAGGGCGACGTTCACGACATCGGCAAGAACCTCGTGGACATCATCCTGTCCAACAACGGCTACGAGGTCGTCAACCTCGGTATCAAGCAGCCGGTGTCGGCGATCCTGGAGGCGGCCGAGGAGAAGAAGGCCGACGTCATCGGCATGTCCGGCCTGCTGGTCAAGTCCACGGTGATCATGAAGGAGAACCTCGAGGAGATGAACTCCAGGGGCATCTCCGAGCGCTTCCCGGTGCTGCTGGGTGGTGCCGCGCTCACCCGCTCCTACGTGGAGCAGGACCTGGCCGAGATGTTCGGCGGCGAGGTCCGCTACGCCAAGGACGCCTTCGAGGGCCTGCGGCTGATGGACACCTTCATGGCGGTCAAGCGCGGCGAGGAGGGTGCCAAGCTCCCCGAACTGCGCCAGCGCCGGGTCAAGCGCGGGGCCACCCTCAAGGTGACCGAGCCCGAGGAGATGCCCGCCCGCAGCGACGTGTCCACCACCAACAGGGTGCCCGTTCCGCCGTTCTGGGGCGACCGGATCAGCAAGGGCATCCCGCTGGCCGACTACGCGGCCTTCCTCGACGAGCGTGCCACCTTCATGGGGCAGTGGGGCCTCAAGGCCACCCGCGGGGGCAACGGGCCCACCTACGAGGAGCTGGTGGAGACCGAGGGCCGTCCGCGCATGCGGATGTGGCTGGACCGCATCCAGACCGACGGCCTGCTGGAGGCCGCGGTCGTGCACGGCCACTACCCCTGCTACAGCGAGGGCGACGACCTGGTCGTGCTGGACGAGGACGGGGTCACCGAGCGCACCCGCTTCACCTTCCCGCGCCAGCGCCGGGACCGGCACCTGTGCCTGTCCGACTTCTTCCGGCCCAAGGAGTCGGGGGAGCTGGACGTGGTGTCCTTCCAGGTGGTGACGGTGGGCGCGGCGATCAGCCGGGCCACCGCGAAGCTGTTTGAAAGAGACGCCTACCGCGACTACCTGGAGCTGCACGGGCTGTCGGTGCAGCTCACCGAGGCCCTGGCCGAGTACTGGCACACCCGGGTCCGCGCCGAGCTGGGCTTCGCGGGGGAGGACCCCGCCGAGCTGGACGCCTTCTTCAAGCTCGGCTACCGGGGCGCCCGCTTCTCCCTGGGCTACGGGGCCTGCCCCGACCTGGAGGACCGTGCCAAGATCATGAAGTTGCTGGAGCCGGAACGCGTGGGGGTGGCGTTGTCCGAGGAGTTCCAGCTTGTTCCCGAACAGGCCACCGACGCGATCGTCATCCATCACCCTGAGGCGACATACTTCAACGTCTGACCTACCGGTCGAGAGGGCGGCCCCGCCGGTGAACGTCACCGGTGGGGCCGCTCCCTGTCAGGGGTCAGCCAGTCATCGCCGGAGGCCGGCGACCACCCGGCTGCCAACCGGCCGCCACGCCACGAGTCGAGATGAGCGAATTGAGCACTGTGAGTTCCGAACTGCCCGAGACCTCCGCCGCCGCGGAGCGCCGCCTCCAGGCGGTGCTGCTGGACATGGACGGCACCCTCATTGAGAGCGAGCACCTGTGGGGTGAGGCCGAGGCCGAACTCACCGCGGAGCTGGGCGGGGTGTGGACCGCCGAGGACCACGAGGCCAACGTCGGCAACGCCGCCGAGCCGGTGGGCCGCTACATCATCGAGCACACCGGGGCCGACCACCTGACCCCTCGCCAGGTGGCCGACATGCTCTACGCCCGCTTCCTGGCCAAGCTGGAGGGCGGGGCCGAGCTGCGGCCCGGCGCCAAGGAACTGGTGACGATGCTGGCCGAGGCCGGGATTCCGGCCGTGCTGGTGACCTCCACCGAGCGCGCCCTGGTGGAGACGGCGATCGACGGTATCGGGCTGGACAGCTTCGTCGACTCGATCGCCGGTGACGAGGTGGACGCCAACAAGCCGCACCCCGACCCCTACCTCCGGGCCGCCCGCCGCCTGGGTGTGGACCCGCGCCGCTGCGTGGCCGTGGAGGACTCGGTGGTGGGCGTGGCCTCGGCCGCCGACGCCGGGTGCCTGACCATCGCGGTGCCCAACCACGTGGAGATCACGCCCCGCGAGGGCGTGGTCTTCCGGGACAGCCTGGTCGGGGTGGACCTGGAGTGGCTGGAGTCGCTGGTCGCCGACCGCTGAGCACCGACCGCTGCTCCTGATCGCCGACTGCCGCCCGCCGATCACTCCGTCTCTCCGTCTACGCCTGGCTGTTGGCGGCGTGCACCCCGATGAGTAGCGTGAGTGGGAGAGGGGCGCAGTGCCCGGCCGGGGTGCCGATCACTGCCGGGTGAACCGCCCTAGGGGATCGGCCGGATGTGTGTTCGGGCGCGGGATGGGAGACTGGTCGCATGCCTGAGACTTTGAATGACAATGTTGGTGTGGGGCTGGGGGCGGCCCTGACGGCGGTCGGGATCGTCATCTCCTACTTCGTGTGGCGGAAGAAGGGCGCCGCCTACGGTCTGCGCGGTGTGGCCTGGTCGCTGCTGCCCCTGATCGCCGGGCTGCTCCTGCTGATGGACGTGGTGATGCAGTTCGTCCTGGGCGTCCTCGGGATCCTGCTGACGATGGCCTTCAAACTCCAGTCGTGGGTCGGTCTGGCCCTCGCCGTGGTGATGGTGGTCCTGTACGTGGTCTCGGGCTTCATGAAGTCCAAGGGCATCGGGGTCAAGCCCGGTGCGCGGCCGCAGGACAAGGCTCAGGCCAAGGCCCAGGGAGAGGGAACGCCCGCCGCCGGTGCCGCCCCGGCTGCCGCGGGTCAGGTCAAGGCCCCCCAACAGGCCAAGGCGCCTGCCGCGGACGACGACTTCGGTGACATCGAGGCGCTGCTGCGCAAGCGCGGTATCGACTAGCCGACTCTGACGACGACGAGGACGGCCCCGCTTCGGCGGGGCCTTTCTTGTGCACAACGGTGTCTTCTTCGTGCAAGAACCGTGCGCGGAATCCGCTCCGACGTGCAGTTTCGTGCGTCGCTGGCCGCCCGTTGCGGGCGATTTCGTTCACACGCCCGTGTGGCCCCGTTCACTCGGGGGATTCATGCGAACACGTTCTGATTCATAGCACTTGCCATAGCGCAGCTGAATTGGGGCGAAGCGCGCGGGGGTGCCCTTAGGGTTGGCTCGGGTGTGATCCTCCCTCTCGTACCAGCTCAGCCATGGTCGTCCGATGAATGCCTGCTTTGCGGCTTTAGTCCCCATATGGGTTGATTGTTAGGTTTCATTACGGTTTGGCCACATGGGCAGACTTTGGACGACATGCCGACAAAGGGCGAGTAAATTGGTCGTTGTGTAACATCCCGGGCGTAAAGGTCTGCGATGTGTCCAACCTCTCAAGGGGGTGGATGCACCGCGTGCCAGTGCCGACGAGACGGGCAACCCTCTCGCTCCGTCGGTCACGCCCACGCCAGCCAGAGTCGAGAACCGGCCGGCCCCACCGTGAGACCCAACAGGGCTAACCCCTGACCGGCTCACGCGTGGGATCTGTCCCCTCGGCCAGAAGCGTATGAGTGGAGAGTGGTGGCCTGATGAGCGCGCCCTCGCATGCCCCTGAGACGACCGAACCGGTCGCCTCGGACCCCGGCGCGTCGGCCTCGGGTCGCAGCGACGCCGACAACCGTTCCCTGCGACAGATCGCCTGGCAACGACTGCGGCGCGACAAGGTCGCCATGGTCTCCGGCGTGGTCGTGGTCCTGCTCATCCTGGCGGCGATCTTCGCGCCCTTCCTGGTCAAGCTGTTCGGGCACCCGCCCACCCAGTTCCACCAGGACCTGATCGACCCGGCGCGACGCCTCCCCTACCTCGACCCCGACGACCCCAGCGCGGGTGTCGACCGCTGGGGCGGGATCAGCGGGGACCACCTGCTCGGCGTCGAGCCGACCACCGGCCGCGACATGTTCAGCCGCATCCTCTACGGCGCCCAGATCTCGCTCCTGGTCGCCTTCCTGTCCACCCTGGTCTGCGTCACCCTCGGCACCGTCCTCGGCATCATCGCTGGTTACATGGGCGGCTGGGTCGACACCCTCATCAGCCGCGCCATGGACATCTTCCTGGCCTTCCCGCTGGTGCTCTTCGCGATCGCCCTGGTCGGCGTCATCCCCGACGGCGTCCTCGGCCTGACCGGCAACGGTCTGAGAATCGGCGTCATCGTCTTCATCATCGGGTTCTTCAACTGGCCCTACATCGCCCGCATCGTCCGCGGACAGACCCTCGCCCTGCGCGAGCGGGAGTTCGTGGAGGCGGCCAAGAGCCTCGGCGCCAGCAACCGGCACATCCTCCTCAAGGAGATCCTGCCGAACCTGGTCACGCCGATCATCGTCTACTCCACGCTCCTGATCCCCACGAACATCCTGTTCGAGGCGGCCCTGAGCTTCCTGGGCGTCGGTATCAACCCGCCCACCCCGAGCTGGGGCAAGATGCTCTCCGAAGCGGTGCCCTTCTCCCAGACGGCGCCCTACTTCATCGTCTTCCCCGGTCTGGCCATCTTCATCACCGTCCTGGCGTTCAACCTGTTCGGTGACGGCCTGCGAGACGCCTTCGATCCCCGGACCTCGGACTGACCCGCATCCGTGCGTGGACCCGCCAATACCGCGCACGGACATGGGACAACCCCATGGTCCAACCATCCCCATTCCAGGTTCAGAGAGGTATTTCCTTGAGGAAACGCACCCTCGGCTTCGTCGCGCTCGGCGCGGCGGCGTCCCTCTTCCTGTCCGCCTGCGGCGGCGCCGCCACCGGCGGCGGCTCCGACTCGGCCGGCACCTTCGACCTCGGCTCCACCGAGATCACCAACCCGTCGGACAAGACCGGTGGCACGCTCCGCTACGCCATCGAGATGGACTTCGACTCCACCGACCCGGGCAACACCTACTACGGGTGGAGCTGGAACTTCCAGCGTTACTACGCCCGTACGCTCCTGGCCTTCAACCCGGAGCCGGGTGATGCCGCCAACGAGCTCATCCCCGACCTCGCGGTCGACCTCCCCGAGCCGAGCGACGACTTCAAAACGTGGACCATCGAGATCCAGCAGGGCCTCAAGTACGAGGACGGCTCGGAGATCACGGCCGAGGACATCAAGTACGCCATCGCGCGCGCCAACTTCAACGGTGGAACGTTCACCCAGGGTCCGCAGTACTTCAAGACCCACCTGGACCAGGACGACCATAACGTCTACGAGGGTGACGACCCGCTCGCGGGCTTCGACTCCATCGAGACCCCGGACGACTACACCCTGGTCTTCCACCTCAAGGACTCCTTCTCGGAGTTCCCGAACGTGCTGACCCAGGTCCAGACCGCGCCCGTGCCGATCGAGGCCGACCGCGGCGAGCTGTACCAGGAGAACGTGCTCTCCTCCGGTCCGTACAAGTTCGACGGCTCCTACGAGCCCGGCAAGAAGCTGCACCTGGAGCGCAACGAGCACTGGGACGGCGACACCGACCCCGTCCGCGCGGCCCTGCCGGACCGTGTCGAGCTCGAGATCGGCGTCAACCAGGACGAGATCGACCAGCGCCTGGTCAGCGGCGAGATCGACGTCGATGCCCGCGGTAGCGGTGTCGGCCCGGCGATGATGTCCCAGCTGCTCGACGACCAGTCCGTCCAGGGCAACCTGGACAACCCGTTCTCCGGCGCCCTGCGCTACGTGAACATCCACACCCCGATCATCGAGGACGTGTCCTGCCGCCAGGCGATCATGTACGCGGCCGACCGCGACAGCATGTGGCGCGCCTGGGGCGGCGAGCCCGGCGGCGACATCGCCACCAACCTGCTCCCGCCGGCGATCCCGGGCTCCAACCCCGACTCGGACCTGTACCCGTCCGAGGACGACAAGGGTGACCTCGAGAAGGCCCAGGAGAAGCTCGACGAGTGCGGTGAGTCGGACGGCTTCAGCACCACCCTCGCGGTCCGCGCCGAGAGCGCCAACGACGTCCAGACCGCCGAGGCCCTCAAGGAGGCCCTGGCCCGCGTCAACATCGACGTCACCATCGAGTCCTTCCCGGCCGCCGACTTCTTCGGCCAGTACGCCGGTTCGCAGGACTACGTCCGTGAGAACGACATCGGCCTGAGCGTCTCCGGCTGGGGCCCGGACTGGCCCAGCGGCTACGGCTTCGCCTCCAAGATCACGCACGGCGACGCGATCATGGAGACCGGTAACTTCAACACCGCCGAGCTCGACGACCCCGAGATCAACGGTCTCTGGGACCGGGCCCTGCTCACCGAGGACCCGGAGGAGCGCGCCGACCTCTACAAGCAGATCGACACCCTCGTCATGGAGAACGCCGCGATCCTGCCGGTGGTCTTCGACAAGGCGCTGATCTACCGCTCCGATGAGCTGACCAACGCCTTCTACCAGCCCGCGTACATGATGTACGACTTCATGCCGCTGGGCGTGGACCGGGACTAGGTCCCGAACTACCAGCCTGAACTAGTACGAGAAGGCAGGTGAAAGCGGCGGGGAGCCCGAGGCGATCCCTCGGGTGTCCCCGCCGCCGACCGCGATGCTGAACTATATTCTTCGCCGCCTTGGTGCGGGTCTCTTGCTTCTCGCCGTCGTCACGGCGGTGACCTTCTGGATCTTCTACGTCCTGCCCAGGTGGGCCGGCGTCACCCCGCACGGCATGGCGGCGATGTACGTGGGCAAGGCGCCCACCCCGGAGGCGCTCGACGCCACCGTGGAACGCCTTGGCCTCGACCAGCCCGTCGCGGTCCAGTTCTTCGAGTTCCTCCGGACTCTCCTCTTCGGCCAGGAGTTCACCTTCGGCCGCGAGACCGTCGAGTGCGCGGCCCCGTGCCTGGGGTACTCCTTCACCACGAACTCGCCGGTGCTGCCGCAGCTGCTGGACCGCCTCCCGGTCACGCTGTCCCTCGGCCTCGGCGCCGCGGTCATCTGGGTCATCGGCGGTGTCTCCGTCGGTGTGCTCTCCGCGGTCAAGAAGGGCAGCATCTTCGACCGTCTGGCCATGGGTACCGCCCTCATCGGCGTGTCCCTGCCCATCTACTTCACCGGTCTGCTGGCCCTGTCCTTCCTGGTCCACCAGTGGGGGCTGTTCCCGGTCTCGCGCTACGTGCCCTTCACCGAGAACCCGGTGGGCTGGTTCCAGGTCATGATCCTGCCCTGGGTGACGCTGGCCTTCCTGCACGCCGCCCAGTACGCGCGGCAGACCCGGGCGGGCATGTTGGAGACCCTCAACGAGGACTACATCCGCACCGCGCGGGCCAAGGGCCTGAGCGAGCGCAAGGTGATCTTCAAGCACGCCCTGCGGCCCACCCTGACCCCGATCGTCACCATCCTGGGTCTGGACATCGGCATGGTCCTGGGTGGCGCGATCCTCACCGAGAAGGTGTTCTCCCTCAATGGTGTGGGCGCCTACGCGATCGACTCGATCGTCGCCAAGGACCTGCCCGTCGTCCTGGGCGTCACGCTCCTGGGCGCGGTGTTCATCGTCGTCTGCAACCTGATCGTCGACCTCCTCTACCCGATCGTCGACCCGCGGGTGCGCATCGCCGCCTAGGCGACACGTAAGCGGACCGAACACGCCCCAGCGCCTGAGCGCTGACTCCAGACCAGCTCTACCGAAGGAAAAGTGACATGGCCTCGACCGGACCGGCACCGGCTGCCTCTGACGCAGTCGTGCGCGTGGATGACCTGCGGGTGACCTTCCCGACGATGGACGGCGACGTCCACGCGGTGAAGGGTCTCTCCTTCGAGGTGCCCGCGGGCGGTGCCCTGGGCATCGTGGGTGAGTCGGGTTCGGGTAAGAGCGTGACCTCGCTGGCCCTGATGGGCCTGCACCGCGGCAGCCGCGCCCAAATCACCGGCTCCATCGAGGTGGCCGGGCAGGACGTGGTGACCGCCAGCGACAAGAAGCTGCGCTCCATGCGCGGCAACGACATCGCGATGGTCTTCCAGGACCCCATGCAGTCCCTGCACCCGCAGTACACGATCGGCAACCAGCTGGTCGAGGCCTACCAGGTGCACCACCCCAAGGCGAGCAAGGCGGTCGCCCGCAAGCGCGCCGTGGACGCCCTGGACCGGGTCGGCATCCCCGAGCCCGCCAAGCGGATCAACTCCTACCCGCACGAGTTCTCCGGCGGTATGCGTCAGCGCGTGGTCATCGCCATGGGCCTGATGTGCGACCCCAAGGTGCTGCTGGCCGACGAGCCCACCACCGCCCTGGACGTCACCGTGCAGGCGCGCATCCTCGACCTGCTGGACGAGCTGCGCCGCGACCTCAACATGGCGCTGATCCTGGTCTCGCACGACCTGGCCGTGGTGGCCGGGTCGGTGGACGAGGTCGTGGTCATGCGCAAGGGCCAGGCCGTGGAGCGCGGCGACGTGCGCAAGGTGTTGTCCGAGCCCGAGCACCCCTACACCCAGGCGCTGCTGGCCGCGGTGCCGCGCGTGGAGGTCTCCCGGGCCGAGCGCCGCGCCCAGGACCGCGCCGACCGCGTCGCCAAGGACAAGCGCGAGGGCGCCGTCACCAAGCCCGGCGACTTTGAGGCCTTCACCCCCGCGGGCACCGACGGCGAGCCGCTGCTGCGCGTGCGGGACGTGGCCCAGCGGTTCAAGGTCCGCGGTGGCATGTGGGGTAAGTCGACCGACTTCTGGGCGGTCAAGGGCGTCAGCTTCGACCTTTTCAAGGGTGAGACCCTGGGTGTTGTGGGCGAGTCCGGTTCGGGCAAGAGCACGCTCTCGCGCATGGTCATGCGGCTGCTGGAGCCCACCGAGGGCACGGTGGAGTTCGAGGGCCGGGACATCACGCACATGTCGGAGCGGGCGCTGCGTCCGCTGCGCCGGGACGTGCAGATGGTCTTCCAGAACCCCTACTCCTCGCTGAACCCGCGCCTGACCATCGGCGAGAGCATCGGTACCGCGCTCAAGGTGCAGGGTGAGCGCAACGGCCGCAAGATCCGGGGCGAGGTCCAGGAGCTCCTGGAGCGCGTGGGTCTGGAGCCCAACCACTACAACCGCTTCCCGCACGCCTTCTCCGGCGGCCAGCGCCAGCGCATCGCCATCGCCCGCGCGCTGATCCTCAAGCCCAAGCTCATCATCTGCGACGAGCCGGTCTCCGCGCTGGACGTGTCGACCCAGGACCAGGTGCTGCGCCTGCTCTCGGAGCTGCAGGACGACTTCGGTCTCACCTACATCTTCGTCGCCCACGACCTCGCGGTCGTGCGCCAGGTCAGTGACCGTGTGGTCGTCATGCGCAAGGGCGAGATCGTGGAGATGGGTGACAGCGACTCGGTCTACGAGAACCCGCAGAGCGACTACACCAAGCAGCTGCTCACCGCGGCCCCGGTCTTGGACCCGGACGAGGCCCGCGAGCTGCGCGCCGAGCGCGTCGCCAAGCGTGCCGCCGAGGCGGCCGCCTGACGGCCGACAGCCGTAGGCGCGAGGTGACAGTCCCGGACCCCGCTCACTGAACTCGATTCAGTGAGCGGGGTCTCGTGTGCTGCCGAGGCGGAGCGGGGTATCGGGGCACCTACCCGGGCTTGCGGAGTTCGGTGACGCAGTCACGGTACTTGTCCACGGTGTACTGGCCCTCGGGGCCCCAGGAGGTGCGCTGCCCGGTCACCTCCAGCCCCGCCTCCCCGGCCCAGCGGGCGAAAGCCTCGGGGGAGACGTCCGAGCGGTTGCCGTCGTCACGCCAGCGGCGCTGGCTGATCCAGCGCTGGGCGACCTTGCCGGGGCGACCCGTGCGGCGGTTCACCGGGGCCAGGTACAAGGACCAGTCGGGCTTGCCCGCGTGGTGGATGACCGCCCTCGCCCCGGGGGCCATGACGCGGGCGGCCTCGCCCAGGTAACCGGCGACCACGTCCGGGTCCAGGTGGACGAAGACGTCGAAGGACCAGACGAACTCGACCGAGGCGTCCGGCACCGGGGCCATCGAACAGCCGGAGGTGTGGTGGATGTTGAGCCCGGGGTGGTCGGCGAACCTCTCGCGGCAGCGCTCCAGGCAGCTCTCGTTGACGTCCACGATCCAGACCTCGGGGGAGTGCGCCAGCAGGTGCTCGGTCCAGCGGCCGTGCCCGGGACCGATCTCCAAGGACGGCCCCCGGGTGGCACCCGGCACGAGCAGCGTGTCCACGAGGCTGCCCTTCCACTCCTCGTAGGGCTGCCCGCAGTACGCGGCCATGTAGGCCCACTCGTCGCCACTGCGCTCCCAGAGGTGCGTTTTGCCCCAGGTTTTACGATTCCATTCAACGCTGGGCATTTCTTTTCTTCCTCCCGGAACGGTTTCCCGTGATTCGCGTGCACGGCGTGCTCTCTGCTCGCCTCGGATCCTATATCCGTGCTGTTGAGGTGCCCTGTCCGACCGAATTCTCTTGTTTTCGGCATGCGGGTGGCGAATGCCGGGAACAACGGTCGAATGGGTGAACTGGTTCTGATCAGACACGGACAGACCGAGTGGAGCAGGCAGCGCCGACACACCGGCCGCACCGACCTGCCCCTGACCGAGGAAGGGCAGCGGCAGGCTGGCGCGGTGCGTCCGCTACTGGCCGGGCGGCGGTTCGAGCTCGTGCTCACCAGCCCGTTGCGCAGGGCGACCGAAACCGCCGAGCTCGCTGGACTGTTCGGGGCCGTGCCCCAGCCCGACCTCATGGAGTGGGACTACGGCGCCTACGAGGGGATCACCACCGCCGAGATCCGCCGGGAGCGCCCGGGCTGGAACCTGTGGACCGACGGGGTCCCGACCGGACCACCGGAACATCCGGGGGAGAGCCCCGAGCAGGTGGGGGTACGGGCCGAGCGGGCCCTGACCGAACTGGCCCCCGCGCTCGCATGCGGCGACGTGGCACTGGTGGCGCACAGCCACTTCCTGCGCGTGCTCACCGCCCGATGGCTGGGACTGCCCGCCTCTGCCGGGGCGCTGTTCCGCCTTGACACCGGGTCTGTCAGCACTCTCGGAACCGAACGCGAGCGCAGGGTCATGACCTCCTGGAACCGTTCCGAACCCCGAACAGAAGGAAAGGGGCATCCGTTGTCTCGGGATGACGGAAGGGGCGCGGAGGCAAAAAGCCGGTGATTTCGTGTTTCGGTTCCGCAGGGGTACTGGGTACTGATCCTATGGATGGACACCGAAGCACGCCACGGAAACTCCCTCCCGATCCCGCGTCCACGCCCCGCTCCCGATGACGGGCCACCGCCCCGATGGCTCCCACCGCCCCGACCACGACATCCCAACCGCGCCGCACACAATCGCGCCTGACCAGGCGGCCGCGCCGGATCCCCTCATCCCGTGCGGCCGCCCTCAACCTGGAGGTGTCGCCGGTCAAGGGCCAGGCAAAGGCCACCACGGGCAAGTCGGACGCCGGGACCCAGCACGAAACAGTGGGCCAGGACCGCCGGTTCGGTCTCACCCCCTGACCTCTTCGCGCAGACGGCGAGCTTCCGTGCCCAGAGGGAGACCGCCGTCCAGGACGGCCGTGTAGGCCAACCCGAGGGTGGGCGACCAGTCCGCACGTTGACTTCCTCTCCTGCCTGAAGGCGGGAGAGTCCCTTACGCCGCCTGTGGCGGGCTCTCGGGTGGTTCGCGCTTCTCAGACCGCCTACCGGCGAGGTCTCCACGCACCGACACCGCCAGTCCGGCGGCGTGATCAATGTTGTTCGCAGCGTTGGTGTCCGCGTTGCCGCTGTGCCCGCAGGTGGGGTTCTTGCACACGAACCTGTCCTGCGACTCCCGGTTCCCGGATGTGATGAACCCGCACACCGAGCACCGCTGAGAGGTGCCCCGGGCGGCAACCCTCACCACGGCCCCACCACGCTCGGCGGTCTTGTATTCCAGCAGGGTGACAGTGCGCCCCCACGCCTGGCCGGCGATGGCGCGGTTCAACCCGGCCTTCTGACGGACCTGTGTGCCGGGGGTTTCCACACTGCCCCGGGCAGACCTGGTCATCCCTTGGATGTTCAGGTCCTCCACCCCGATACGGGAGAAGCCCCGCGCGAGTTCGGTGGTGGTCTTGTGCTGCCAGTCCAGGGCTCGGCGCTTGGCTCTCGCGCGCAGCCCGCAGATCTGGTCATAGGTTCGCTTCAGCCGGTTGGAGGTCCTCTCGCCCTGCTTGCGCGCGCGGCGCTGACGCGCGGCCTTCTTCTCCAACCGACGCAAGCGTTCGGTCTCGCCATCGGTCATCCACGGGCCGTGTTCGCGGAATGTTCCGTCGGACAGGGCCAGGGGTTTGGCGATGCCCCGGTCGATGCCCACGGTCGGCCCCTCGTGCGGGGCTGGGTCCTCCACCTGGCGTTGGACGCGGAAGACGATGTGCCACCCGTGGACCTCACGTACCAGGCGGGCGCCGGTGATGCGGTTGTCCTTGTTGGCCTGCTTACCGATGGGCAGGTCCCGGGTCCACCGGAACTTGACCCGGCCGACCTTGGGGATCTTGACCTGTCCCCATCGGCGGTTGAGCCGAACGATCTGGAGGTCGCGGCCTTGGGGGACGTCGATCGCGGCGCGGGTGCGCATCCGGGCCTTGAACCGGGGCTCGGCGCGTTGGCCCGCCCAGCAGGCCCGCCAGGCGTTGAAGTAGGTCTTCAGTACCTGTTGGGCGGCTTGGGCGGGCAGCGCCGCCAGCCAGGGGATGTCCTTGCGTGCCTGCTTGATCGCGGCATCGGCGTCGGCCAGTGGCACCCGCCGGTTCTCCGAGGCCATGGTCCACCAGTCGTGGAGGAGGTTCCACAGGGCGCGGGCGGCGTGGCCCTGGTCTTCGACCAAGGCGGCCTGGTCGCGGGTCAGGTCGAGCCTGGCCTTGTGTCCGCGTTGGAGTCGCACAGGGAACCTCCCTCCCGGCGTGTTCGGTGACGTGCACATTCTATCATTTGGTTCATGTCACCACGTTGGGAACACAATCCTGAAGTGCGCAGGGGCGCACATGTCGCTTATCACCTTCATGCCCATTTGGTGTTTGTCACGAAGTATCGACGCGGAGTCTTCACCGCCCAGATGTTGGTCCGGTGCGAGGAGATCATGCGGGATGTGTGCGCGGACTTCGGCGCGGAACTGAAGCAGTTCAACGGCGAGCACGACCATGTGCATCTGCTGGTGCACTACCCGCCCAAGGTCGCGCTCTCGAAACTGGTCAACTCGCTCAAGGGTGTGTCCTCCCGGTACCTGCGCCAGGAGTTCACCGGTCAGGTGAACCGCAACATCATGCACGGACGGTTCTGGTCCGGGTCCTACTTCGCCGGGTCGGTGGGTGGCGCGCCGTTGGAGATCGTGCGGCGCTACATCCAGGCGCAGGAGCGCCCCGGCCGCCAGCCCGAGGGATGGTGGGGTGATTCACCCACCGGCTGAAGCCGGTGGCACTCTCACCAAGGCCAGGTAGTGCCGATCATTCTCGTCTTCATGGCGGCCTGCGTGGGCGCCCTCGCCTGAGCACGAGCGGCCACCGGGGCGGTCGACTGCGACAATGGCGGGATGTCGAAGCGCAACCCCCGTCTCCAGCCGTCCCGGTCCGCCGATCAGCCCTGCCCCTGCGGCAGGCCGAAGAGGTACGGGGAGTGCTGCGGCCGCCTGCACGAGGGCTTGGCGAAGGCGGCCACCGCCGAGGATCTGATGCGTTCGCGCTACAGCGCCTTCGTGGTCGGCGACGAGGCCTACCTGCTCCGCTCCTGGCACCCGGACACCCGCCCGGCCGACGTGGACCCGGACCCGCACACCGAGTGGCTCGGTCTGGAAATCCTCAGCACCGGCGAGGGCACCCCCTTCCACAACGCGGGCACGGTGGAATTCCGCGCCCGCTTCCGGGAGGGCGGCCGCGCCAGCGAACTCCACGAGCACAGCCGCTTCCTCCGCCACGAGGGAGCCTGGGTCTACCTGGACGCCCTCGACAGCTGATCAATCCGCGGGGCTGGGCAGTACGCGTAGGGCGGGGCGGCCGCTGGCCCGGCTTCGGCCACCACCGGGGTGAGGGGTCAGGGCCAGGCCGAACACCAGGGTGTTGAGTTCGGTCAGCGGGATGTGCAGGGCCGAGGCCAGGCGTGCGGGCGGCAGGCCCTGGGCCCGCAGCGCGGAGAGCACCTTGGGCAGGACCTGGGAGGTCTCCCGGGGGATGCCGCCCGGTTCGGCGGAACGGTAGCCGAGCTCGGCCAGGCGTCGGCAGACGGCGCGGTACTGGTCGTCGGTGAGCAGGGCCAGGTCGTGCAGGCGGTGGGCGAGCGCCATTGCCGAGACCCGCCAGATCGGCCGGGCGGACAGGATCTGGTCCACCTGCGCCCCGGAGGGCATACGGGCCAGGACGTCGGCCCGGGGCATCAGGAGCGCACTGGCGAACCGGTTGGCCTCGCGTTCGGCCTCCGGGGTGTTCAGGGCGCGGTCGTGCCCGTGCATCACCAGGTGGCCGAGCTCGTGTGCGGCGTCGAAGCGCCCGCGCTCGCCGCTCTTGGCGGTGTTGAGGAAGACGTAGGGAACCCCGTCCCGCCACAGGCTGAAGGCGTCCACCTCCTGGTGCTCGCTGTCCAGGGAGAAGACCCGCACCCCGCGCGACTCCAACAGGTGCACGGTGTTCGGGGCCGGTGCCTGACCCAGGCCCCAGCGGCCGCGCACCAGCTCGGCCGCGGTCTCCGGCTCCGGGTAGCCGTGGGTGGGCACGTCCGGTTCCGGGAGGGTCAGCCGTTCAGTCAGCCAGGTGTTCAACTCCACCGCGAGCGCGGCCTGGGAGCGCACCGCTCGCTGCTTACGCAGGGAGGTGCTGCTCAGGGCGCGGAAGGCCACCGCCTCGGCCGGGATCTCCTCGACCTCGTCCCCGGTGAGGAAGGAGACCGGGAAGGACAAGGCGGCGGCGAGTGCCCGCAGGGCGTCCTCGTCCGGTACGGCGCGGGCGTTCTCGTACTGGGACAGCCGTTGCGCGCCGATGCCGCTCATCCCGGCCAGGCCCGTGAGGGTGAGGCCCCTCCGCTCCCGTGCGAGCCGGAGGCGTGACGGCGTGACCATGGTGTGTACTGCCCTGTCGTGCTCCTCGGCCCGGCGCGGTGGTCAACGCGGGCCGATCTGGATGTCGAGTTCGTGCTGCCCCTCGCCGACCGGGTGGGTCACCGCGCCGATCTCCAGGGCGGGGAGCGGGATGCGCTCCTGCCAACTGGTGAGGTAGCCCGCCTCGTCGGGCGGGTGCGGTCGGGAGAGTTCGCTGTGCCAGCGTACGCGCCCGGTGCCAGGTTCGTGCTCCCGGTGGACCAGGAACACCCAGACCTCCAAGTTCTCGTAGTCGGTGAGTTCGATCTCCTCCCGGGGCGGCAGGGGAAGGACGTCGTCGGGGAAGAGCTTGAGCTGTTCGGTATCTCCCTCGCCGCCCAGTAACCGCTGGCCGTTGGGGCCGCGCGGGTGCAGGTTGCGCGGCGGGCGCTCGGGGGTGACCAGACCGGTGTAGCGGTCCCCGATCAGGGTCTGGAAGGCGATGGTGTGCTCGGGGTCGACAGTGAGTTCGATCTTGAGTACGCGTGCCCTGTCCCAGCCGTGGTGGAGCTTCTGCTCCTCACGCAGGGCGGCCAGCCGTTCCCGGTAGGCGTACTGGGAACGGGCGCCGTCGCCGTGGTTGTCGGTGGCAGCTCGCCAGCCCGCCTCTCCTTGTTGCAGGACTCTTCGCAGGAGCGGCCAGGAGGTTCCGAGACGGGCGAGCCGGCGGTCACGTGTGGTCGGTTCGGGGAGCAGCAACCTCGTCCTCCAGAGGTGTCGACGCGGGAGGTGGTTCGGGGTCCTGGTGCACATCATGCGCGGAGGTGGTGACAATCCGTGGCCCGCTGCGTCGGGAAGGGTCCGGAAAAACCACATTGGCACGGATCACGGAATCGTGCCGAGGGCCTGTGGACAACCCCCGTCGCACGTCAGGGCCGTGCCGCCCGCACAGGTAACCGGGGGTCGGTGACCGCCCGGACACGCACGGTCGGCGGGACACGTTAGGAAGGACGCGGAAGACCGCCAAACGGACACGGAGCCACCCCTATGGATCCCCACGACCTCAGCCCTCTGGAACAGGGGGAGTTCCTCCAGGAGCTCGCCCGGAGCCTCGTCTCCGTCATGCCGCAGGGCTGGCAGCAGCTCACCTACCTGGCCCGGCCGATCGGCGGCCTCAATGATCACCTGTTGGCGGTGCAGGGAGCGGACGGCCAGGTCAGCGAGGTCGAGCTGCCCGATGACGTCCACGGCAAGGCCACCGAGCTCAAGCAGGCGGGGTTTCAGGAGGGCAGGGGCTCCTGGCTCTCGATGATCATGTCCGTCCACCACTCCGGTCAGATGAGCGTCGAGTACAACCACGACACCCAGCCGGACATCTCTCCCGTGCCCAGCCCGCTGATCTACCTCCAGGAGCTGCGCCGCTTCCCCCGCCCGCAGGACCAGATTCCGGACTGGATGCGGGAGCAGCTCCATCAGGCCCAGCAGATGGGCGTGGCCGGGATGACCGAGGAGTTCTGTGCCGCCGTGGTGCAGGCCTGCGCCCGTGAAGGGCTCACGCCGAGTACCTGCGGCCGACCAGCTTCCGCATCTCCGCCCCGGGGGCCGGGGTCCTCTTGGAGAGCGATCTGGCTGTGACCATCGACAGCGCGCTCATCTCACCGGCGGACCACCGGCCCGGACTGGCCGCCCACTTCGCGGGTTACGTGGCCCGCCATGCCCGGCAGCAGGGCCTTCTGGGCGGGGACCCGGAGGCGCAGTCCGCGCCGTCTAACCAGGGCGCGCCCGGTGAGCCGCTGGACCTGCGTCCGGTGGAGATCACCATGGACCACGAGAACAGGTCGGTATCGCTGCACACCGGCGACGAGGAGTTCGCCGCCCTGCTCAACTCCCTGTCCCAGCAGGGCTGATCCCGGTGGCCGCGGCCCTGGTCCCGCCGCGGTCCCAGACCCCTCACTCCTGGTCCTCTTCTGGGCTGCCCGGGGCAGGGGGCGGGTCGGCTGGATCGGGGGCCTGGAGTCTCAGTGCGTGCCGCGCAGCTGTTCGGCCAGGTCGCGGGCGCGCGCCGCGGTGGTCGAGGCGGGGTGGTGGCGGGCTAGCGCGTCCAGGACCGGGAGGGCGTCGGGGTGGGCGCGCAGGCGGACCGGGTCGGGGGAGTCGAGGAGGCTCCGCTCGACGTCGGGGGTTCCCTCGGCGGACAGAAAGCCAGCTAGGTTCGCGTTGTCGGGTGGCATCGCCGCCGCGACCATGTCGATCACCACCCATGGCCCGTACTCGCCCAGGACCCGGTCGATACCGCGCTGGCTGAGCATCCCGGAGGAGAGCAGGACGACCGCCGCCATGCTGGCGACGGCGGGCAGCGGTGAGTGGAGCAGGGAACGTAGCTCGGTTTCGAGCTCGGAGCTGGTCGTGTTGAGTACCTGGGTCCCCACCCAGCGGCGCAGCGCCGCACCGGGGCCGGAGACGACCTCGGCGATCTGCCGCAGCGCCTCGGCGGGTCCGCGCCGGTCCAGCCAGGGCCCGGCCTCGGCGAGGCGTTCCTCGAAGGGCAGCACGGACAGCGCGTCCAGGAAGCGGGAGGCGCTGGCCTCGGCGAGGGTGTTCACGAGCGGGGCGTGGATGCCCACCTCCAGCAGGAGCCGACGGACCCCGTAGCGGCCCAGCGCGGTGAGCTCCACCGTGCAGTGGCCGTGGCTCTCGCGGCCCATGGTGGTGGCGGGGCGGTGGTCCAGGGCCACCGCCCCGGTGTCGGAGAGCTGCCACAGCACGTGCAGCAGCAGGTCGCTGGCTCTGGACCGGGGCGGTATGGGGGAGAGCAACGCCTCCCGGGCCAGGGTGTCCAGGTCGGGGCGGGATCCGTCGGGGGCCTCGTACAGGTGGCGCAGCACCCCGGGCAGCAGGTCGGGACCGGTGGTGCCGGGAGCGGCCAGGGCGGGGCGGTCGAGGTCACCCCGCGCGTTTTCGATGGTGTACTCGAACTCCCGGAACCACCAGCACAGGACCTGCTCCGGATCGCGTACCCGGTCCTCCAACCCCGGGGCCGGGCGGGCGTGGGCGTCGACGATCTCCACCAGGCCCAACCGCAGGGCCGCGGACCAGGGGACGACGAAGTGGGCGACGTCGGCCGCCGAGTGGAGCCCGCCGAGCCAGGTGGTGCGCTCGGCCGCGCGTCCGGGCAGGTCGGGCGGCCAGAGCGCGAATCTGGTGATCGCGGTGCGGGCGTCGTCGATGCCGGGCACCCCGTTGCGGGTCACCGGTGTGGCCGGGGCGCTCCAGCGGGCCAGGCTGAGGGCGTCGCACAGCAGCGGGGAGTCCAGGGCCAGGCGGGCGAGGGCTTCGAAGGGGAGCAGTGACACGGGCCTTGCGGCGAGGGGTGGGTGCTCCGGGTTCGACGGGTCATGAGAGGGCATGTCCGCTCCCGGTTTCTTCTGAAGGGTTCGGCGTGAACACCTCTTGTACCGTCCTGACGCGGGGCGGTGTGGTGGTTTCGCACAGATCGGTACGAACCCGGGAGCCGGTGGCTGGCTCTGCTCGCCAGCCGCGCGGCCGATCGTCCATGCAGGTGCGGGTTGTGCACAGATCGCCGGGCGGGCGGTGTGCCCTGGGCCCGCGGTGTCTACGCTGAGTGGATGGACCGTCGTGCAGCGCTGGAGTCCCATGTTCGCTCGATGCCGCCGGAACGGGTCGCGGATCTGCTCGCCACCCTCACCGAAGGGGTGGTCAGGTATGCCCGGGCCACACCGGAGACACTCCTGCACCTGCTGCCACTCCTGGCCTACCGGCCCAGAGCCTTCGAACGCCTCACCCTCGCCCACCACCAGGTGATTTACGCGGCGGTCGGGCTGGCCGAGGACCAGAACGACCTGCGTACCGTCGACGATCAGGAGCAGCTCCGTCAGACGCTGCTCCGCCGCGAGGAGATGCCCTACTTCCAGGGGCCGGGACGGGTGGACCACGAGGCGCTGTTGGCGAAGGTGGACGCCGACCGCCCCGGGCTCGCCCGGGTCCGGGCGGAGGAGGTTATCGCCGACCTGGTCGCCCTGGTGTTCCTATGGCCGGACGGTCAGGGCGGCTACCACCTGCTCGACGACGCTTACGACCAGTTCGGCCTGCCCCGGGAACCGCCTTCGGTGGCGAAGGGGTTGGGGGAGTTCGACTTCGCCGGGGTGCGCAGGATCGCCCTGACCCTGGGGCTGGACCCCACCGGCGAATGGGACGCCATGACCGAGGAGATCGGCGCGGTCCTGCGCACACCCGAACGGGTGCGGAGCCTGTTCCGCGATGCCCAGCACGACGTGGTCCACCAGCTGCTCGGCCACGCGTTCCTGGGTACAGAGGCGCGCACCTTCCTGATCAGGGCAGCAGGGAGCCCGTTCCACTTCCCGGCCGACGGGACCGGCGATCCGGACCTGGACTGGGCGATCGAGCGGGGCCTGCTGATGCCCTCGGACGCGCTCAGCGACAGGCTCGTCATGCCCCGCGAGGTGGCTCTGGCGATCCGGCGTGCCCATCCCTGGCCGTTCAACCCGGCACCGCAGGCGGTGGTGGGGGTACCGGTGGAGCGGATGATGGCCGGTGGCGGCTCGGACGTGGCCGAGGGCTCCCGGCGGGCGCTGACCGCCCTGGCCGGGGCCGACACCCGGCTGCTGGCCGCGTGCGCCGAACGGCCGCCGCAACTGCGCAAGGACGGCCTGCTCATGAAACGCGAGCGCAAGAGGCTCACCAAGGCGGCGGGCGGGGACGAGGACCTGGCCAGGGTCTGGGTGGAGGCAGCCGCGGTGTTGGGGCTCCTGGACCACAGGTACGGCCGGGTCGTGCTGACCGAGCGGGCCGAGATCTGGCGGGAGCACGACACCGAGACCAGGCTGGCCGCGCTGCTGGAGGCCTGGACGGGGACGGAGGACGCGGCGTGGTGCTGGCCGAGCCCGGAGAGCCCGCCCCGGAGCAAGGGGCGGGACCGGACCGGGCGGGCCCGGGTGCGCTGGGCGCTTGCCGGTTCGCTCAACCACCTGCCCTGGGGGACCAGCACCGGGGTGGTCGGCCACCGGCTGTTGGCGGAGCGGGCCGAGGGGCGGGAACTGCGGACGGGCGCGCAGTGGTTGCTCGCGGCGGTCACCTGGTACCAGCCGACCGTGGAGACCGAGGCGGGCACGGAGGGCAGGATGATTCGGGCGCTGTGCGAGGCGGAGGCGCTGGGGGTGGTCTACGGCGGTGCGACCACCGAGGTCGGCCGCGTGCTGTCCGAGCACTGCCGGCGGAGCTGGGAACCCTGGCCGAGAGCGGGCGGGGAGATGGTGGCGTCGGTGCGTCGCACCCTGGGGTTGGACTGGCCGGTGGAGGGGCTGGGGGACGTGTGGGGATCCGGATTGGCGGGCCGGGAAGGCCGGTATGACCGGGGCGAACGAGCGGGCCGGACCGTGACCGGGGAAGGTCGGGAGTCCGGCGCGGAGCACGGGGAGGTGGATGAGGTCGGGGACGAGCGGGAGCGAGGGCTCGGTTTCGCCGCTCCCGGGGAGGAAGAGCATCGTGAGCTGCGAGAGGTGGCCCGCAGGCTCTTCGGGGAGGAATGGACCTGAGGGGGCCGCGTAGAGCGAGCATGATCATCCTCACCGTGATTTCTGGCGGTGGTGGTGTATGGATTGCGGACACGCGGGTAATCGGCCGCACCTTCGCGTAAGGGCTGGAGCGTGAAACCGCCAACAGCAGCGGTTCTCTGTTTCTCAGGGTTTCCTACTGGTAACAAGGTTTTCAGTAGGGTTCCGGTCCCGGAGTGAGAGCGGTGCTTTGTCGCCCCGCCACCCTGTCTTGGTGACTTCGTGACCGTGTGTAGGATTCCCCAAGCGTTCGCGTAAGTTGAGCCACTTCCGTACGCGATCTACCTCCCAGCCACGCAGCCCTTGTGCGTTCGTGTGCCCCTTCCGGGGGCCCGCGCGTCCAGGGGCACACCTATGCCCCTTGCCGCCCCTGCGCGCCCGCGGGGCCGTTTTGAGAGGTAGATATGTCCCCTGACACCGTTGGCCTCGCGCTCCTCCTCCTGGGGGTGTTGCTGCTGATCTCCAAGCTCGTCCGGGTCAAGTGGAAGCTGACACAGAAGCTCTACCTGCCGAGCTCGATCATCGGCGGCGGTATCGCGCTGCTGCTCGGACCCGACATCTTCGGTTGGGCCATGGGGCTGCTCGCCGACCGGGGCATCGCGGTGGGCTTCGCGGAGCGGGCGGCCGAGGGCGGCCTGTTCGGGGTGGACATCATGTCGGTCTGGGCCACGCTGCCCGGCCTGCTCATCTCGATGGTCTTCGCCAGCCTCTTCCTGGGCAAGCGCATGCCCAAGATGCGCGAGGCGGTCGACCTCGCCGGGCCCAACCTCTCCTTCGGTATCACCGTGGCCAGCGGTCAGTACGTCATCGGCCTGCTGCTGGCCCTGCTGGTCCTGGCACCCTTCTTCAACGTCCCGGTGATCTCCGGCGCGCTGATCGAGATCGGCTTCCTTGGCGGTCACGGCACCGCCGCCGGACTGGGCAACACCTTCGAACAGGTCGGCTGGGCCGAGGGCCAGGACCTGGCTCTGGGCATGGCCACCGTCGGTCTGCTCTCCGGGGTGATCATCGGCATCATCCTGATCAACTGGGGTGCGCGCCGCGGTAAGACCAGCGTGATCAGTGCCGACAACAAGGGCACCGACCGCGAGCAGGCCGGTCTGATCGAGCGCGAGAACCGCACCGCCGGTTCGACCATGACGGTTCACCCGTCGTCGATGGACCCGCTGACCCTGCACTTCGGCCTGGTGGCCCTCGCGGTGATCATCGGCCAGCTCATCCTGTCCGCCCTCCAGTGGGTCGAGCGCCTCGTGTGGGCCGACGCCATCGAGATCGTGGCCTACGTGCCGCTGTTCCCGCTGGCGATGATCGGCGGCATCATCGTGCAGATGTTCATCGACCGCTTCGACAAGAACCACATCGTCGACGAGAAGTCGGTGGAGCGGATCCAGGGCCTGTCCCTGGACGTGCTCATCATCGCCGCGATGGCGACCCTGTCCCTCCAGGCCATCGCCGACAACATCGCCACGTTCGCGATCCTCTCCGCGGCCGGCGTCCTGTGGTGCCTGTTCGCCTTCCTCTTCCTGGCGCCGCGGATCATGCCGAACTTCTGGTTCGAGCGCGGTATCGGCGAGTTCGGCCAGTCCCTGGGCGTCACCTCCACCGGCATGGTGCTCATGCGCGTGGTCGACCCCGAGGCCAAGACGCCCGCCTACCCGGCGTTCGGGTACAAGCAGCTCGTCTTCGAGCCCTTCTTCGGCGGTGGTCTGGTCACCGCTGCCGCGATCCCGCTGATCGTCAGCCCGCTGGTCGGACCGTGGGGCTTCCTGGCCATCATGACCGCGACGATGATCGCCTCGCTGTTCTTCGGCCTGGTCGTGCTGAGGCGCAGGCGCCGCAAGGAGGAGGAGCGCGCGGAGCGCGAACGCCTCTCGGCGGGCTGACGGTCTCAGGGCCGGTCTCAGGGCTGGGGTCGGGGTGGGGCGTGCGCCTCGGCCGCCCTGGCCCTGGCCGCGATCGACGGGTCCGGGTGGTGCCGCCCCAGGACCCGCAGGACCTCGCGGGTGTCGGGGTGCTCGGGCTGCCAGAGCCGGGTGATGTCACCCAGCAGGAAGCGGTCGATGCCCTCGGCCGCCTCGGAGACCAGGAACGACTTCAACCCGGTCTCGCCCAGGCAGGTGGCGGCGGCGAACATGTCGATGGCGGTCCAGTGGCCGAACTCGGCGGTGAGCCGCGCCCGTTCCGCGTCCGAGAGCATCCGGGAGGCCAGCAGGACCACCGAGGCCAGGCTGGAAACGGTCGGGTCCGCGCTGCGGAGCAGGGTGTACAGGTCCGGTTCGATCCGGGAGCTGATACTGCCCAGCGCCATGGTGGCGTTCCACCGGCGCAGGGCCAGTCCGGCCCCGGAGGAGGCGGCGACGATCTCCCGTAGCGCTTGCTGGGGGGCGCGCGCGTCCAGCCACGCGGTGAGTGCGACGAGCTGGCCGTCCGGGGAGAAGTCGGCCAGGGCGTCGAGGAACTCGTCGGCGTCGAGCCGGATGAACTCCTCGGTCAGCGGGGCGGACTGTTCCTCGGCGAGGAGGATCTGGCGGATCCCGAACCGGCCGAGGTCGGTGAGTTGGACCCAGGCTGGCCCTGGGCGGTGGCCGTGTGCACCGGAGGTGTCGGACCACGGGTCGTGCCAGGGATCGTGCCAGCCCATGGAGACCGCTCCGGCGTCCGCGAGCTGTACCAGGGCCCTGGTCAGCAGCACGGTGCTCCAGGCCGGGCAACGAGAGGGCAGGTAGTGGGTCTCCCGGGCAGGCAGGACCTCCTGCGTGACCAGCCGCAACGGGATCCGGGCTCCGTTGGGGGACTCGTAGAGGCGGCCCAGTGCGGTGTGCGGTTCCAGCCCGGCGGTGCCGCGCAGCGCGCGATCCACGCACAAGTGGAAGGCGAGCGTCCACCACCGCAGGATCCGGCCGGTGGAGCCGAGCCAGCGCTCCAGCTCCGGGGCGGGCCGGGCCTGCCCGGTCTCGCACTCGATCATGCCCAGGTGCTGCGCGGTATGCCAGGTGGCGAGGAACTCCTCGGCCTGGGAGACGGAGTCGAGCTGCTCGGTCCAGATCTCACGCTGTTCCCGGTCCCGGCACAGGGCCCGCGGCCATAGCCCGAACTTTTCGATCGCCACGCGGACATCGGCCAGGTCCGGTAAGCCGTCCACGTCCACCGGGGTGACCGGCCCGCACCAGCGGGCGAGACCGACCGCGGTGCGCATCAGACGGCTGGACAGGGCTCTGTGGGCGAGTTCCTCGGTGGGCAATAGGGACACCGGTCGGGCCGCGAACCGGCGGTGGGACTGCGCCTCCGGGTGGTGGGATGACATCTGTTCCCCGAGTTTCTCCTCGCGTCGAGTTTCCTTCCCTTGTACAGCGAGTCCGAAGGGCTGTGTTGCGGTTTCGAGGACATCGTGGCGAAAGCGTCGTCGAAAGAGGTTTTCGGATACCGGGACATGCGGGGCGGTCGGCGGAAAAACCCGGATTATGGTTCCGTTAACGATCTGTCCGTGACCTGCTCCCCGCAGGTCCTGGCCTCCCCGGGCCTTCCAGGGCGGATTCGCCGGAGTTCGCTGTATCAGCGCAGGTGGGAGGCGCCGTTCAGGTCCAGGATCGCCCCTGAGGACCAGGTCGCCTCGGGAGAGGCCAGGTAGCGCACGGCCGCGGCGACCTCCTCGGGCTCCGCCACCCGACCGAACGGGCTCTGCGTGCGGATTTCGTCATTGACCCGCTCGGCCACGCGCTCGGTCGCCACGAACCCGGGGGCCACGGAGGCGACCGCGATGCCGTGCGGGGCCAGGGCGACCGCCAACGACTGGCCGAGTGAGTGCAGGGCGGCCTTGCTGGCCCCGTAGGCGGGGTGGTCCGGTTCGCCCTTGAATGCGCCGCGCGAACCGACGTTGACGATGTGCCCTTCGGCGCCCCGGTCGATCATGTGCCGGGCGACGAGGTAGGAGACGTTGGCCGCACCGAACACGTTGATGTCCACGGTCTCGCGCCAGGCCGCCTGCCAGTCCGCGTAGGAGGTGTCGGCGATCGGGTGGGGCAGGTTGACCGCGGCGTTGTTGACCAGCACGTCCACACCACCCAGCTCCTCCACTGCCCGCTCGACCAGCGCGGCGGCGGCATCGGGGTCACGTAGGTCGGCCCCGACCAGTACGTGCCCCTGTCCGGGGAGCGCCGCCAGGGTGGCCTCCGCCTCCTCCCGGCGGCTGCCGTAGTGCACGGCGATCCGATCGCCAGCCTCGGCGAAGGCGGTCGCGACCGCCCGGCCGATCCCCCGGGCGGCACCGGTGACCAGCACGTTGCGACTCATGGTGTGACCTTTCGACGGTGTGACGGCGCCCCGAGGGTATCGGTCTCCGACAGGGCCGCAGACGCCCAGGTCCGGCTGAGCCCGCGACAGGCCCCTGACCGGCAAACGCCAGGGCGCCGAATGTTCCGTATTCTCGGCAGAACCAACCGGGCGCGGGCGGCTTCTCAACACCGACGGGCGCCGGGAGGGCATGTTCGGTGAGAAAGGGCGCTGACGAGGTGGAAGATCGGTGGGACCTGGTAACGGGGCCCGGTGACGGCGAGATCGTGCGCGTCCGGCTCGACGACGGCCAGGAGGCTGAGGTGTCGCCTCCGATGATGGCCGCCGTGGCACGGGCCCGCCCTCAGGAGAACCGCCCGGACCTGTTCTCACTGGACCCTGGGGTGCCGGAGAAGACCGTCTCCGATCTGGTCGCCGGCGGGCTGGCCGGGTACGACGAGGACTCCGGCGGCTGGTGCCTCACCGTGGTCGGGGCGCAGTTGCGTTCCGCGCTGGTCCTGGACGCCCATCGGCACCATGCCGAACCCCGGGGCGTCAGCGTGCACCCCGAGCTCAGCGAAGACGACCGCGAACTCCTGGTCAAGGCCCTGAACTGGGAGGGCCAGGAACCGGAGCCGGTACAGCCCAGCGAACTCGCCCCGGCGGATCCGGCCCCGAGATCGCCCACGGAGTCCGTCAGCGCCCTGGTGATCCTCCTGGCCGCGGTGATCGGTGTGCTGTGCGTGGCGCTGATCAGCTCTTTCGAGACCTTCGCCCTCCTCCTGCTACCCGGCCTGCTCCTGGGAGCGGGTGCGCTGTACAGCTTCCAACGCCAACGCGCCGCCCAGACCCAGGCGATCGCCGAGAACGACGAACCCGACGTCATCGAGGAACTCCAGGGGCACTTCGTCACCGGCGACATGCTGGACACCCCCGCCCGCTGGATGCTCGGCCGGGCCCAACGGGCGGTGGATGCCGTCCTCGACTCCGCAATCCACCAGCGCGGACTACTGCTCGACGAGGTACGCAACCGGGTCGTGCTCGCCGACGTCGAGTGGGCGGTGGCCCAGAGCCTGCTCCGCCAGTCCCGGGCCCGCGCCAGGATCGAGACCACGCCTCTGACCGGCGAACGCAGCCGCCAGGCGGCCGAACGGGCCCGCACCGCCCTGCACGAGGACGTCGCCGAGGTGGAGCGGCGGATCCGCACCCTGGAGGACTACGCCCGGCGGGTGCGCGAGGCCGAACTGGAGGAACAGGACCGCCGCAGCGCCGTCGAGCTGGACGCCATCGCCGACAGCACCACCGAGGCCGGGGCCGCCCACCCGCACCACGAGGAGGCCCTCTCCCACTTGGTCCGGGCTCAGGAGCTGGCCCTGCGCGTGGCCGCTCTCAGCGACGACGCGCAGGGCTCCTGCTAGCGGTGGTGGTCGGTTTCCAGGCGGG
>NZ_ANAZ01000049.1:0-45004 GCF_000340985.1 Nocardiopsis valliformis DSM 45023 | reverse complement strand
CGGTCGTGGAGTGACTCACAACCAGCCTGGCAAAGAGGGCCAGGAGCGAAATCGGCGCCGAACTTGCTTCTGGTAGCAAGATCACCGGGGATACAGGGGTTTCGGAAGCAGCGGACACGCATCCGCCCGGGTTGAGGACAGCCCGCGGGGCGCCCAACCGACTGCGGTGAGGCCCGCCATCGCCCCCGCGCACCCCACGTCGGAGAAGCCCGGGTTCGACCGCGCATAACCGCAGTGGCCTCTGAGTAGTCGCGCGATAGGGACCTGAACAGGGGTTCCCCGCCGAGGAAGTCCATCGTGAAGGCGCATCCGGGGCCAAGGTACCGGCTCCGATGACGAGTACTCAGGGTGCCTGGTGATGGAAAACCACACCTTTATCGATCAGGTGCCGGCGCGAGCACGCCTGAACAGCCGGGGTGCCGCGAACGGGGTCTCCCTGGTCGAAGCCCAGCGGAACTACCGGGACTTCGGCGCTGATGAAGAGCGCCATCTGGTGTTTGTCAGGCCGCCGAACTCCGATGAGCCGCTTGATCCGGAGTGGCGTCCGATCGATCTCGCGCGCGGCTCCTTCGAGGACTGGGAGGCGGCGGACCGCCTCCCATGGCCCGAGGATCGTTCCGTGCTCTGCTGGTGGCTTCCCACGTTCTGGCGCCGCGGTTAGGGCTGGTTCAGTCGGCTTCGAAGCGGCGGTGCCACCAGGGGTGGTCGAGGTCGGCGAAGGGGTTGGGGAGGGTACGGCGGAGGTAGAGCTCGTCGAGGGGGGCCAGGTGGCGGTGCAGTTCGCTGTGGGCTCGCTTGGGGAGCTTCCGCAGGACGAACTCGAGGAGGTCGCGGGCGTGGCGCACGTCGTCGAGGTCGCAGCCGGGACAGAGGCAGGCCGCGTTGGCTGGGAAAAGCGCCCCATAACCGCCGGTCCTCACGAACCGCTCGTACTTGTCCAGGGCTATGGCGGTGAAGCCGACGGAGTGGGCGGCGTTGCGGGAGCGCCGCTCGATCAGGTGGATGGCGTGGCAGGTCCCGGAGGAGATCCCTCGGATGTGGGACCGGGAGGACTTGGTCGGGGGCTGTTCCGCGCGTAGGGCGCCGGGGCTTCTACGCGGCATCTCCCTTGTGAGTGGTCATGTCGACATGGTGCCAGGTGTTCCGGGCGAAGGCCAGGGAGGCTGCCTCTGTGGCTCGTTCCGTGCTCTGGGCCCCACGAAGACCGTCGACGGGTCGCTTCCAGGGCGCGGTACGGGTCCCGGATTCGGGAACGGACTTCGCGTCCGGGAGGCGGGATCCGTTGCGAATTCGGGGAGTTCGCGCTCCGGCTCCGTGCAGGTGGGGAGGATTTGCTCCCGGCCAGACCCCATATACGGCTGACGGCGGTGGTTTGGGCCGCTCTGACGCAGGTATGCCCCGGAGTCACCGCTTCGATACACCCAGCCCGGCGGTACATTCACGAGAGTTCGAGGTGAGGACGATCAGAAGAGCTCCTTGGAGACAGAAGGTCCTGTGGGTCATCCTCGGGATCGTCTTCACGGCCGGTGCCCTGGCGGTGCTGGTCCCCTACTTCGGAGGGACGTGGGTCGTCTACTTCTTCGTGCTCGCGCCCTTCGTCGTGAGCGGCGCCTATGTTCTGGCCAGTCACGGCGGCCGTGAATCAGGCGGGCCCGATCGCGACGGGTAGGCCCTTTCGACGCGGTCGGGGCCGTCCGCGATTGCGGACGGCCCCGGCCGGTGAGACGAACCCCTAGTTGTCTTCGTCGGCGTGCTTGGGGAGCACCACCACGGGGATCTTGGAGCGGTGCAGGACCCCCTGGCTGACGGAGCCGAGGAGCAACCCCCGGACCGTGCCCCGGCCCCGGGATCCCACGACGACGGCGTCGGCGCTCGCGGAGGCCTCCAGGAGGGCGTCGACCGGGTTGGACCGGGTCCGCACCACGGTGACATCGATGTCGACGTCGTCGCGCTGCTCGTCCATGACGTCGGCGATCAGTTCGGCGACCAGTTCCTCGGAGTGCTTGTCGAAGACGTTGTCCTGGGGCAGGTAGCCCGCGGCGGTCATCGCGACGGGGTCGTACGGGTAGACCACTTCCCAGCTGTTGACCACGACGAGTTCGGCGTCGGCCTCGGCCGCGAGGCTGACGGCCAGGCCCAGGGCCCGGCGGGCGGTCGTGGAGTCGTCGACGCCGACGACGATCCGGTCCAGCTTGGTGGTCGCGGGCTTGCCCTCGTCGTCGGAGGGGACCACCACGACGGGGCACGGGGCCTGAGCCGCCACACGCACGCTCACGGAGCCGACGAACATCGACGCGACGGTGCCCAGACCGCGGGTGCCCAGGACGATGAGGTCGCCCGGGTGGGCCTGCCGGATCAGTGCCAGCGGAGCCTCTTCGAGGGCGGTCAGCGAATCGACCTCAAGGGTCGGCTGGGACTTCTGGACCTGGGCGACGGCGTTGGTGAGCACGACGGTGGCCTGGTCCGAGATCTCGTCGGTGGGTCCGAAGCGGGTCGGTCCGCCGTAGGCCGAAACGATCAGCGGCATGCCGAGCGCGTGCACGATGTGCAGTGGGACCCCACGGCGTACGGCCTCGGCTGCGGCCCATTCGAGTGCCGCATGCGAGTGGTCCGAACCGTCCGCACCCACGATGACCTTGGCCTGCCGGTCCTGGCTGCTTGCCATTCTTCCCCCTTTGGGACGTGATCCAGCGCTGCCCACCATCATCACCAAGTAGAGCAGGATCATGCGGGAACGGCGCGGGGAAAGCGACCCCCGTAACAGGGACCTTCGCCTCTGGGCAGTCAGTCGGTCTCGTCGGAGTGCGGCGGGAGTACAGCGACGGGGCCGCGGGCGTGGTGCAGGACCCCCTGGCTGGTGGAACCCATGACCAGGCCCCGGACGCCACCGCGGCCGCGGGAGCCGACGACGATGAGGTCGGCGTCCTCCCCGGCTTTGAGCAGGGCCTCCACCGGGTCGGCCTGCATGCGGACGGCGCTGATGTCCAGGTCCTGGGTCCGGTCGTCGATCACCTCGGCCAGTACCCCGGCGACGACTTCTTCGGACTGGCGGTCGAAGACCTCCTCGTGCAGCGACTGGGCGTCGGCCGCGAGGGAGGCCTCGTCCTCGGGCAGCGGCACCTCCCAGCTGTTGACCACCATGACCTCCGAACCCGTGGCCAGCGCGTGGTTCAGGGCGAAGCGCAGGGCCCGGCGGGAGGAGTCCGAGCCGTCCACGCCCACGACCACTTTCCCCCGGTGCCGGTCCCGGTCGTCCGATTCGGGAACGACCACCACCGGGCAGGGCGCGTGTGAGGAGGTCCGTACGCTCACCGAACCGAGCATGATGGCGCGTATAGCGCCCAGACCGCGGGAGCCGACCACGATCACATCCCCGCGCCGGGCCTCGTTGAGCAGGACCGCCGGTGCGTCCTCCGGGGCCAGTACCGTGGCCACGTCCAGATCCGGCCGAGCGCCGCGCGCGTAGGCGGAGCTCTCGGTGAGGACGGTGTGACCGGCCTCCCGGGCCGCCTCGCCTGCCTTGTACCGCTCCGACTGGGAGTCAGAGAAGGTTCCCATCACCATCGGCACACCGAGGCCGTGCACGATCCGGAGTTGTTCCCGGCGCCGGGCAGCGGCCTCCGTGGCCCAGATCAGTGCCGCGTGGGCGGTGGGTGAGCCGTCCACCCCCACGATGACCGCGGGCGGGCGTTCCTGTGCGTTCATGTCCACCTCTTCCCCTCTCTTCCATTGTCGGGATCGAGTCGTGAGAAACCAGAGCGGGGAGGCCCGCGCGTTTTGGGATCTCCCTCTCTCCGGAGCGCCGCCCCACCCGTTCCCCGAACCCGATCCGGCTGTCGAGGCTAGCGGGCGAAGGCCTCGCCCACGCTCGCGGCCAGTTGCAGGTAGGCGTCCTTGGTGGCGGGCGCGAGCTGGTCCAGGTCCACTTCGGCACCCTCCTCCAGGTGGCCGTCCCAGGGGACCCGCACGACGGAGCGGCAGCGTCCGGCGAAGTGCTCCTCCAACCGGTTGAGATCGACGCTGCTCTTGGCGTTGGAGCGGACCATGGACAGCACCACGACAGCGCCGCGGACCAGGTCGACGTGGCCGTGGGCCTCCAGCCAGTCGAGGGTGGCGCTGGCGCTGCGCGCCCCGTCCACGGAGGCCGAGCTGACCAGCACCACCTGGTTGGCCAGGCCGAGCACCCCGCGCATGGCGTCGTGCAGGAGTCCGGTGCCGCAGTCGGTGAGGCAGATGGAGTAGAAGTGCTCGACGATCCGGGCCACCTCGCGGTAGTCGGCGTCGCTGAAGGCCTCCGAGACCGCCGGGTCGCGGTCGGAGGCGAGGATCTCCAGGCGGCTGGGCGACTGGGAGGTGAAGCCGCGGATGTCGGCGTAGCGGGACACCAGGTGGCGTTCGTTGAGCAGGTCCCGGATGGTCGCCGCGGTCTCCAGGCGCACCTTGTCCGAAAGGGTCCCGCGGTCGGGGTTGGCGTCAACCGCCAGGACCCGGTCGCCGCGCAGGGAGGCCAGGGTGGCGCCCAGCGCGACCGTGGTGGTGGTCTTGCCGACCCCGCCCTTGAGGCTCAGGACCGCCACCCGGTGGTGGCCGGAGGCGACCGGGGTGCAGGCTCGGGCGACGAGCTCGCGTTGGCGCAGTACGCGCGCGGACTCGCCCGGGTTGATCAGGCCGAGGCTGGCGGTGTGCACGGCCTTGCGCCACCCGGTGCTGGGGCCCTGGCGGCGGTTGCGGACCAGGGTGGCGGCGTTGAGGGAGTCGGAGGTCTCGCCCTGGTCCGCGCCATTACGGGTGGCGGGCGCGGGGGAGGACGTGGGCGCGGGCGGCCGCCCCGGAGCGCCGGTCCCGGCCCAGGGTGAGGGCGCCGATCCGGGGTCGCGCGGCCCGGTCAGGGATCGCGGCGGGTCCGGACGTTCGGGGAGCGGTTCGGTCCGCTGCACCGCGTTCCCGCCGCTGGGGGTGCCCCAGGGGTTGGGCGTGCCCAGGCTCTCCGTGCCCGTGGCCTCGGTACCGACGGACCCGGTACCGACCGACTCAGCTTCGGTGGGCCCGGCGCCGGCGGATGGGCCGCTCGAGGGCCCGGTGTCTTCGGTGCCCCACGGTGCCAGGGGTGCGTTTCGGGGAGGGGCGCCCGGCCCCAGGCGCTCGGTGCGCTCGGCCTCCAGCGGGGGCAGCTGTTCGGGTTCGGGGACGTCGGAGTCGCCGCGCAGCTTGCGCGGGCCCAGCGGGTCCTGTCCCAGACGTTGGGGGCGCTGCGGGCGGCGTTCCTCCTGCCAGGGCCCCGAGGGCCGGGGACGGTTCCGGCTGCCCGGCATCAGGCGGACTGTGCTACTGCGCATCTCCTCCGGGTCGTCGGCGTCGTCAGCCGAGTCGTCCGACGGCTCGTCAAAGGTGGCCTCGTCGTCCTCGGTGCGGTCCGCGGCCTCCTCCGGGGCCGGTGCCCGGAAGGGGGTCCCCCGCGGCGGGGGCGGGGTGTCCTCCGGGATCTGGGCGTAGGGCGGCGGTGGTGGTGGCGCACCCTCGAACCCGCCGAACCACTGTTCCCTGGGCGAGGGGGCGGGTGCGGGTTCGGGTTCGGACGTGGATGCGGCCGTGGACGGGCCCTGGGTGACCTCGGTCGCCGACTCGCCGAACTCCGCCGAGTCGTCCGTCCGGCGCCGGATCGACTCCGTGCGCTCGTGCGACTCCGATTCGGCGCCTGACCCGTTCTGTTCGTGCTGTGCCACCGGGGCTACTCCTGCGTCAAGGGGGCGTGCTGTGGAGGTCGGGCCCTTTCGGGGTGTCGGGGTGGGCCCTCGGGGTTCTCTTACCCGCACAGACCCAGCAAAGCATCCCTTCATGGGCGCTGAACAGTGTTCCCCCACTCCCGTCCCCTCCAGAGGCTGGGTACTGTCGGCCCCATGCACGCGATCCGAATCACCGAACCGGGCGGACCCGAGGTCCTGTCCTGGTCCGAGGTCCCCGACCCCGTCCTCCAGGAGGGCGAGGTCCTGGTGGACGTGGCAGCCACCGCGGTCAACCGGGCTGACGTGGCCCAACGCCTGGGCAACTACCCGCCGCCGTCCGGCGCCTCCGAATATCCGGGCCTGGAGTGCTCGGGCACTATCACCGAACTCGGCCCCGGAGCCGAGGGTTCCGGCTGGTCCGTGGGGGACCCGGTCTGCGCCCTGCTGACCGGCGGCGGGTACGCCGAGAAAGTCGCCGTCCCGGTCGGCCAGCTCCTGCCGATTCCAAAGGGGGTGGACCTGGTCGAGGCGGCCGCGCTGCCCGAGGTGGCCTGCACGGTGTGGTCGAACCTGGTGATGGTCGGCGGCCTGCGCTCCGGGCAGACCGTCCTGGTCCACGGCGGCGGCAGCGGGATCGGCACGTTCGCCGTCCAGTTCGCCCGCGCCCTGGGCGCGCGGGTGGCGGTGACCGCGGGCAGCGACGAGAAGCTGGGGCGCTGCCGCGAGCTGGGCGCCGAGATCACGGTGAACTACCGGACCGAGGACTTCACCGAGCGTCTGCGGGCCGAGGGCGGCGCCGACCTGATCCTCGACATCATGGGCGGTTCGTACCTGGATGCGAACCTGCGTTCGCTGACCACGAACGGCCGTCTGGTGATCATCGGGCTGATGGGCGGGCGGCGATCCGAGATCGACCTGGGCCGCATGCTGGCCAAACGCCTCTCCGTCCAGGCGACCACACTGCGCTCCCGGCCCGGGGCCGAGAAGGCGGCCATCGTCTCGGGAGTACTGGAGCAGGTTTGGCCGTTGGTAGAGGGAGGAGCCATCCGCCCCGTCGTCGACCGCACCCTGCCCCTGCGGGACGCGGCGGAGGCGCACCGTGTCATGGAGTCGAGCGCGCACACCGGCAAGATCCTTCTCACCCGTTGACCGCGTGCCGTACACAGCCGAACTAGGGGATCGATGAGCAACGCAGACAGCCAGAAGGAACCACAGGTCCTGGTGGTGGGGACCGAGGACAACCACGGGGCCGGGGCCGAGGACGGCTCAGGGGAGCCGCGCTCGCTCGCGGACATGGTGGAGCAGCCCGCCAAGGTGATGCGGATCGGCAGCATGATCCGCCAGCTGCTGGACGAGGTGAAGGCGGCCCCGCTGGACGAGGCCAGCCGCGCCCGGCTGAAGGAGATCCACACCTCCTCGATCAAGGAACTGGAGGACGGGCTCGCCCCCGAGCTCATCGAGGAGCTGGACCGGCTGACCCTGCCCTTCGCCGAGGGTTCCGCGCCCAGCGACGCCGAGCTGCGCATCGCCCAGGCCCAGCTGGTGGGCTGGCTGGAAGGGCTCTTCCACGGCATCCAGACCACGCTGTTCGCCCAGCAGATGGCGGCCCGCGCCCAGCTGGAGAACATGCGCAAGGCGCTTCCCCCGGGGATGTCCGGGCTCCAGGCCCAGGGCCCCGGCGCCGACGGCCCGGGACAGGATGAGCAGCCGCACATGGGTTCGGGCCCGTACCTGTAGGCCCCTACAAGGAATCCGAAGCCTGTCGTAGACGCGAGCGGAGCCCGACCCCCACCGGGGACGGGCTCCGCTCGTGCGTTTCGGACTACTGCTGTGCCTACTTCTTGGCCTTGGGCGCCTGGACCGGTTCGAGGACGTCCTTGCCCAGGTAGGGCCGCAGGGCCTCGGGGACGACGACCGAGCCGTCCTCCCGCTGGTGGTTCTCCAGGATCGCGACGATCCACCGCGTCGTGGCGAGCGTGCCGTTCAGGGTGGCGGCGAAGCGGGGCTTGCCGTCCTCGTCCCGGTAGCGCACGTTGAGGCGGCGGGCCTGGAACTCGGTGCAGTTCGAGGTGGAGGTGAGCTCGCGGTAGGTCTCCTGGGTGGGGACCCACGCCTCGCAGTCGTACTTGCGGGCCGCGCTGGTGCCGAGGTCACCGCCGGCGATGTCCACCACGCGGTAGGGCAGTTCGAGCTTGTCCAGCATCTCCCGCTCCCAGGCCAGGAGCCGCTGGTGCTCCTCGTGCGCCTGCTCCGGAGTGGTGTAGACGAACATCTCCACCTTGTTGAACTGGTGAACGCGGATGATGCCGCGGGTGTCCTTGCCGTAGGAGCCGGCCTCGCGGCGGAAGCAGGACGACCAGCCGACGTAGCGGTTGGGCAGCGCGTCGGCGGGCAGGATCTCGCCGCCGTGGTACCCGGCCAGCGCCACCTCGGAGGTGCCCACGAGGTAGAGGTCGTCGGCGGGCAGGTTGTAGACCTCGTCGGAGTGCTCGCCGAGGAACCCGGTGCCCTCCATCGTCTCGGGTTTGACCAGGACCGGCGGGATCATCGCGGTGAAACCGGCCTCGATGGCCTGGTTCATCGCCATGTTGAGCAGGGCCAGCTCCAACTGGGCGCCCACGCCCTTGAGGAAGTAGAACCGCGCGCCGGAGACCTTGGCGCCGCGCTCCATGTCGATGGCGCCGAGCATCTCGCCCAGCTCCAGGTGGTCGCGCGGGGTGAAGTCGAACTCGCGGGGCTCACCCGCGGTCTCCAGCACCACGAAGTCGTCCACACCGCCGGAGGGAGCGCCCTCCTCGACGAGGTTGGGTACCCGCTTCAGGACGGCGTCGAGCTCGTCACCGAGCCGTCCGGCCTCGGCCTCGGCCTCCTTGACCTCGGCGGAGAGCGCCTTGGCCCGGGTGAGGAGCTCCTCGCGCTCCTCGGGAGAGGCCTTGGAGACGGACTTGCCCACGCTCTTCTGCTCGGCGCGCAGTGTCTCGAACCGGGTCAGCGCGGAGCGGCGACTGGCGTCCAGTTCGAGCAGCTTGTCGGCCACAGCGGGGTCCTCACCGCGGGCCCGCTGCGATGCACGGAGTTGTTCGGGGTCTTCTCGAAGAGCGCGAAGGTCGATCACGTCTTGCAGGTTACCGCCCGCCCCGGCCCGGGCCCACATCTTTTGCCGACAGTCACGTCATGAAACGTCCCGCGCCCCGTATCCCCTTCGAAGGGCCGACCGGGGAGTGAGGGCTTCCGGCGGCACACCGACCATGGGGAGTAGTCGTGAAACCGCTGGGTGAGATGACCACGGAGGAACTCGCCGAAGCGCTGGAGGCGCTCGACGACGCGCGCCCGGAGGACACCGCGCTGCGGCTGGCGCTGTACCTGGAGCTGCGCCGCGCCGCCGCGGAGGAGTGGCTCTTCGAAGAGGAGCAGACCGAAGCCGAGGCCCCCGCGGACGCCTGAGGGCCCGACGTTCGATTGCCTGTCAGTCCATTGTCTCTCTCAGCCCACCGTGCCTCTCAGTCCATGGCGCCGGCGCGGATGCGGGCGAGCCAGAGCTCGGCCTCGGCGAAGTCCGCGTCGGTGGTGGAGCGCGGGCGCATCTGCGGGGTGATCTCGGTGGCGCGGCCGCCGCGCGGATAGCTGCCCAGGAAGCGCACGTCCCGGCAGACACGGCGGATGCCCATGAGCGCCTCGCCCACGCGGGCCTCGGCGACGTGGCCCTCGGCGTCGATGCAGAAGCAGTAGCTGCCCAGGCCGTCGCCGGTGGGGCGGGACTCCAGGCGGGTGAGGTTGACCCCGCGGACGGCGAACTGGTTGAGCACCTCGATGAGCGCACCGGGGTGGTCATCGGCGATGAAGGCGACCAGGGAGGTGCGGTCGGCGCCGGTGGGTTCGGGAAGCGTTCCGGCGCGGGAGAGGTAGATGAAGCGGGTGGCCGCGTCGGAGCGGTCGCCCACGCCGGAGGCCAGGGCGTGCAGCCCGTAGCGCTCACCCGCGATGACCGCGCAGATGGCGGCGTCGTAGGGTGCGCCCGGCTCCGAGACGGCGCGTGCGGCGGCGGCCGTGGAGGAAACGGTGTGGGTGTCCGCGTCCGGGATGTTGCGCGCGAGCCAGCCGCGGCACTGGGCGAGGGCGTGAGGGTGGGTGGCCACCCGCTTGACGTCCTCGAGCACGGTGCCGGGCCGGGCGAACAGCGCGAACTCGACCGGGACCGCGGTCTCACCGGTGATGAGCAGGGGTTCGCCCTTGATGAGTTCGGCGATGGTGGTGGTGACGCCGCCCTCGACCGAGTTCTCCAGCGGGACGACCCCGCCGTCCACGACACCGGCGCGGACCGCGTCGAAGACAGCCACCACCCCGTCGCACGGGACGCGGGACCGGTCGTCGGCGTCGGGACGCAGGTCGCGGAGGGCGGCTTCGGTGAAGGTGCCCTCGGGGCCGAGGTAGGCGTAACGGTTGGGCATGCTGTTCAGGCTATACGGCCGGGGCAGCCGGGGGCGGTCAGTTCTCGGGGCGGGGTTTCGGTGCCCGGGGTCCGCTGTCCACGCTGACCGGTTCCTCGGCCGGTTGGCTGTCCCGATCACCGTCCGCTGCCCTGACCCGCTCCTCGGCCGATGCGCTGTCCGGTTCACCTTCGGCGCCCTCCGGTCCCTGGACCACCGTGACCAGCGCTTCCGAATCCGTATCCGGGGCGGGGTCGGAGGTCGCGGCGCGGGCCGGTTCCGGGGCGGCGGGTTCGGGCATCCCGAAGCCGATGCCGTTGCCCAGGCGGGCCGAGCGGATCACCCGGTACTCCTCGGGGCTGAGCAGGTGGTCGGCCTCGCCCCGGGTGACGGCCTTGGCGTAGGTACGGGTCTCGGTGCGCCCGTTGATGGAGGTGACGACCACCCCGTCACCGTGGGCGTTGAGCATGGCCAGGGAGAAGGAGCGGGCGCCCGACATCTCCTCCAGGGCGTCGTAGTGCAGCACGGCCACGTCGCGGACGGCCCGGGGGTCGGCCCCCGAGGAGTTGACCGCGAGGGCGCGCTGGGCCAGGGCACGGTACTCCCCCTGGACCTCGCGGGTCCGGTACAGCGCGTACACGCCGAGGGCGAGCCCGCCCAGCCCGATGAGCAGAGCGATGGAAGCCATGATCGTAGTGAACACAGCGCGAGCGTATCGCTACACATCGCACCCATGGGGTCGCTCTTAGCGATTTTTGCGAGTAATGTGCCCGATTTTTCTGGTCAATTCATGACCAGTACCGCGAGTCCGTCCCGCCACTCCCTGCCAGGCCCGGCTCAAGACCGGCCGCAGCTCCCGCGCGGCCAGGGCCCGCGCCACGTCCGTGAACTGGTGCGCCCGGTGCAGCTGGGCCCGCAGGTCCGTGCCGGTCGCGCGGTGCTCCAGGGGGACCTCGACCTCCACCACCCGCATGCCCCCGCGCAGGACGTCGATGGTCAGCCCGGTCTCCACCCCGAACCCGGGGGCGAGCGGACGGGCCTCCTCGAAGGCCTCCCGGGTCAGACAGCGCTGGCCGTTCAGCGGCTGCTCGGGTTCCCAACCGGTCGTCCTGCGTACACCCTCCCGGGCCAGGCGGACCACGAAGCCGTGCCCGCCCAGACGCATCCGGGTGGCCGGGAACAGCGCGACGGTCATGTCCGCCACGCCCTCCAGCACCGGCTCGACCAGAGGTGCCGCGTCCTTGGCGGTCACCCCGAGGTCGGCGTCGAGGAAGAGCAGGTGGCGCGGGGCGCGGGCGACACCCTCGGCCGCCTCGATCCGGCGCACGCCGTCGGCGCCGGACTCCATGGCCGCGCCCTTGCCCCGGTTACGGCCGTGCTTGAGCACCCTGGCCCCGGCTTCCAGGGCCAGGGCCGTCGTCCGGTCGGTGGAACCGTCGTCGACCACCACGACCAGGTCGACCCCGGGCAGTGTGCGCGCCGCGGTGACGGTGGTGCCAATCCGTTCGGCCTCGTTCTTGGCGGCGATGACCACGGCGACCCCGGCACTGCCCGGGTCCCGCGGCGCCGGCCGCGCTCGTGCCACCGGCGCTACTGCGCGGTGCCGGTCCCCGCGGCCACCGGCAACGCGTCGAGGTCGGGGTGAATCACGAAAACCTCGTCCAGGCCGGTGACCTGGAGGACCTTCATGACCGCCGGTTTGGGCGCCACGAGTTCCAGGTCGCCGCCGCGGTCGCGGGAACGCTTCATCGCGGAGAGCAGGACGCTGATGCCGGTCGAGTCACAGAACTCCGCCCTGGACATATCGATGACCAGCCGCCGTGTCCCTGCCTCCAGGGACTCGACGAGCTCGTTGCGCAACTGGGGTGCCGTGTACAGATCGATCTCACCGCCAACGGTTACCACTGCGACGTCATCTTGAGATCGGCTTGATATCTTCAACTCCACAGACGTGACTGTAGCGGCCAAGGCCAGGCCGGGCCACCTCGTTGGCGGCGTTTCCCCACATCGGTCACGTTCCTCCGCCCAGTATCCCAGGGCGTGAGACGGGGGTCCGGTGCAAAGGCGGCGAAGGGGTACAGCGGCGCTGCTCAGCGGCGACTCAGAGCGGACCGCTCCAGGCGGGTTCGCCCCGCTCGATCCGCAGCTCGAGCTCGACCATGTCGGCCGCGTCCGCATCCAACGCACCCGTGTCCACCGCGTCCGCGTGCACTGTGTCCGCGTCGTTCGGGTCGAGGCCGCCGTGCTCCTCGGTGGTGACCTCCAGGACCGCCCACACCGTGGTGGTGGTCGCGTCCATCTCGGTGCCCCAGCGGCCCGCCAGCATCTGCACGATGCTCAGCCCGCGGCCGCCCAGGCCGGACAGGGAGGGCCGCGACACCCGCGGCATGGTGCTGGAACCGCCGTCGCGCACCGAGATCTCCAGCCAGCTGTCGGCCGGGTCCGCGCCGGGGGCGACCTCCACCCGCCAGGACACACCCACGGTGTGGTCGGGCAGGGGGCTCGCGTGTCTGAGGGCGTTGCTGACCAGTTCACTGAGGATGAGGGCGGCGTCATCGACCCGGTCGGCGCACACGTCCAGGGCGCGCAGGTCGGTACACAGCCCTTGTCGGGCGAGGGTGACGCTTTCCGGGGCATAGGGAAGAACGACGCTTCGCTCGACCTTCAGAGGGTTCCGGAGGTCCCCGTTGTCGCGTGCGGCGTTGTCTCCTGACACAGCTTTCGTCCCTGCGAGTTCGTACTTCTCGGTCAGCCCGGAACCCGCCCGTTGTGTGCCAGCGAATTCCACCAGGGGTGGAAATGCCCCGATCCCCCACAGCGGAAACCCGCCGGGAGGTGAATCCGCCGGGACGATCCGCGCTTCGGACGCGCGTATCCGCGACGTGACAGGACTTCTGGGGCCCATGAGGTTTTTGTTGTTTCCCGTGACGCCCAGTGTCCGCTCTACGCCTTTACTGACGAAACCTCCGTTCCGCCCCTCCCCTGAGGTGTTTCGGACACGACGGCGCCGAGTTCGCCCTCCTCGCCCCGGTGCCGAGGCAGTGTGACCCGCATCCGGGTGCCGTTCTCCAGACGGTGGGCGGTCACCTCACCGCCCTGTTCACGCACCAGCTGGCGCACGATGTACAGGCCGATCCCCAGCCCGCTGTACCCCCGGCGGTCGCCGCGTTCGCCGCTCTGGAAAAAGCGTTCGAAGATCCGCTCCTCGTCGCCGGGGTCGATGCCGATGCCCTCGTCGTCGACGTGGATGGTGACGGTGTCCTCGCCCTCCTCCACCTTGACCCGCACCGTCCCGCCGCTGGGTGAGAACTTCAGGGCGTTCTCCAGCAGCTGGTCGATGACCATGCCGGTGACCAGCGGGTCTCCGACGGTCCAGAGGGTGCCGTCGGTGTCCAGGGTCAGGTCCTGGAGTTCGGCCAGCGGGCGGAAGGCGGTGACGGACTGGCCGAGCAGCTCCACGAGGTCGAAGGGGACCCGGTCCACAGTCATCTCGCCGCTGGCCACGTCCGACCCCAACCGGAGCCGCTCCACCAGCTCGGCGAGCGATCGGGCGCGATCCAGGATGATCTCGCTGGCCTCCTGTCGCCCCTCCGGGCCCAGCCGCTCGCCCTTGCGGGACAGCAGGGCCGCGTACCCCTGGATCACCGTGACCGGGGTCCGGAGTTCGTGCCCCGTGCTGGCCAGGAAGAACTCCCGCTCCTCCTCCAGCGCCTTCTGCGCGGAGATGTCGCGGAAGTCCACCACCCACTCGTCGGTGTCCGGGATCCGCGCCATGAGGATCTCCAGCCACCGGCCGCCCTCGTTGCGGTGCTTGACGGGTTCGCCGTGCGCGTCGGGGATCGGGAACGGCGGGTGCCGCCCCTCCATCATCTCGAACGAGTAACCGGTGAGCTCCGCCGCCGAACGGTTCCACTTGCGAACCCTGCCGTGGGAGTCCAGCACCGCGATCCCGTCCGCGCTGGAGTCGACGACCGCCTGCTCCCTGAGCCGCTGGAGCTTGAGCTCCTCGTAGGCCATCGCGTTGCCGATCGCCACCCCGGCGTGCGCGGTGAGCAGTTCCAGGAGTTCCAGCTCGACGTGCCCCACCTTGCGCTGGCTGTACAGCGCGTACAACGCGCCGTAGGGGCGGCCCCGCACGTTGGACACGCACAGGGCGATGGTGTGCAGCCCGGGCAGGTCGGCCCAGATCAGGTCCTCCAGGCTACGGGTGTCGCTGTTGGCCAGCAGCACGGACTTGCCACTGCGCAGGAGCTCGCCGAACAGGCTGGACTCCAGGGACGCGCTGACCCCGTGCAGCTCCTCGGACAGGTGGGTGAGGCTGACCAGCTTCACCCGGTTCTCGTTGAGCAGGACGAATCCGCCCGCGTCAGCTCCGGTGAGCTCGGTCAGGCTGCTAATGATGCGGTCCAGGACCGATTTGAGGCTGAGGTCGGCGTTGATGTCAGCCACCACGTCGGTGAGCCGGCGTACCAGGCGGGCGCGCTCCATCGCGGAGGTCTGCGCCTGCCCCTCCTTCTCGCTCGGATAGAGCACGAGCGCCCACCCGGCGTGCCGCCCGTGGTCGTCGTGCACGCAGCTGGTGCTGACCCGCACGTCGACGGCGGTGCCGTCCTTGCGCAGGCGGCGGGTGAAGATCGTCAACGGGGTTCCGGCGCGCACCTGTTCGAGCACCGCGCTGTACTCCGGCCGCAGCTCGCGGGGGATGATCGGCAGCCCGCCGCCGATCACCTCGGCCGCGGTCCAGCCAAACATCCGCTCGGCTGCCGGGTTCCAGAGGGTGACTCTGAGCTCGCCGTCGATGCCGATCACCGCGTCAGCCGAAGAGGCCAGCACGGCTTCGGCGCTGAGGGGCGCGCGCTCGGAACTCACGTCGCCATAGTGCCACCCGAAGGGCCCCGAGTGGCAGGGCTTCGCACAATCCGACCAAATTCGACGCGCGCGCCCCAGCCGAACCGGTCGGACGGGCCGACCGAAACCTCAGATGACCCGGGGCTCGCCGTCGTCCTCCGCCTTCATGTCCCGGGCCGCGTGGTCCCAGGCCTGCATGCCGCCCGCGACGTTCACCGCGTCCCAGCCCGCCTGGTTCAGCGCCATGGTGGCCTGGGCCGAGCGGCCGCCCGCCCGGCAGATGACGTAGACCTTCTTGTCCTTGGGCACCTCCGCGGCGCGCTCGCCGAGCGTGCCCAGCGGGATGTGCACGGCGTCGGGCGCGTGGCCCGCCCGCCACTCGTCGTCCTCGCGGACGTCGAGAAGGTATCCGTCCTCGGGAACCTCGTTCACGAGAACCTCTGCGACCTGTCCACCGAACATGATGGTGACCCCCTGTGTCAGGCGTGTCCGAAAAAAGTGAGAATCCGTGGAACCGCGGGTGGGCGCTCCACGTCCAAACGGTATGCGTAAGCACACCTTCGCAACGGCCCTGCCGACCCGCCTCGCCGCACTCGCAGCTCTTGGCCTGCTTATCACGGCCTGCGGCAACGAGCCCACCGAGGTGAACGCGCCGGCACCCGAGACCGAGAACGAAGCCCCCAACGAAGACACCGCCGCCGAGGACGGTTCCGCCGAGGTGGAACTGGTCATCGAACGCTCCGTATCCGATGAGGACGGCCTGACCGCCGAGGAGGGGTTCGAACCAGGCGAATGGACCCTGACCTGTGCCCCCGTGGGCGGTGACCATCCCGACCCCGAGGCGGCCTGCGCCGAGATCGAGGAGGCCGGGACCGAGCCGTTCACCATGGACACCAGCGACATGATGTGCACGATGCAGATGGGCGGCCCCGAGGTCGCGCATGTCACCGGGCACGTGAACGGCACCGAGATCGACACCGAGTTCAACAAGCGCAACGGTTGCGAGATCGACCGCTTCGAGCAGGTCGAGACGGTACTCAACCCCTGAAGCCCCCCGATAACCCCTGAATCCCCCTGACAACCGATGGCCCCCGAGGGAGGGGCGGACCACCCGGTCCGCCCCTCCTCTCCTTTGTCTGGGGCCTGCGTGCGGCCTACGTGTAGGGCGTGTCCCAGAAGGCGACCTCGTGGCGCATGCCCTCCAGGAAGAAGCGCTCGGCGCGCTCCGGGTCGGGGTCTGCCTCCTCCAGCATGCGCCCGTACTTCTCGGTCAGCTCGGTGAAGCCGGGGTCGGCGTAGGTGTCCACCCAGCGGCGGTAACGCGGCTCCTCGGGCCGGGTCCTGGACAGCTCGATGCCCAGCTGGTTGTAGCCCCACATGCAGGGGTAGACGGCGGCGAGCCCGTCCCGGTAGTCGGCCGCCGCGTCCAGGATCCAGGACGTGTACGCCTCGCAGGCGGGGCCCTTGTCCTTGGTGGTCAGGTCGGCGCCGAACTCCCCGGACAGGGAACGGTGCAGTTCCAGTTCCTCGGTGAGGGTGCTGTGCGCGATCCCGACCAGGTCCGCCAGGTGTCCGTCCGGCGCCTGCCAGGCCAGCCGGGAGAAGGCCCGGGCGTAGTCGAGCAGGTAGAGGTGGTCCTGCTCCAGCCAGTAGCGAAAGGCCCGCTCGTCGAGGTCGCCGCGGGCGATCCCGGCGACCGTCGGGTGCGCGAGCTGTTCGGCGACCAGCGGCCGCCCGATCTCATGAAGTCTCTCGATGATTCCCACGCCCGGAGTGTCCCATCCGGGTGGTTTCGACCCAAGCCCTGAGTCCCTGCCAGAGCATTGCCTTCGAAACTTCTCGAAGATTCGGTCGCCACACTCCCGGAAATTTCGGAACCCGATTTCCCAGAACACTGACCCCGCTGAACAGGAACAGCACGGATTCGATGTGATTTGAGCCTCTAGGTGGGTTGACCCTGTCGGTATCGCGGACGTACATTCACCGCCAATAAGTTTCGCGAAAATTTACGAAACTTTCGGTGCGTCCCCATGCCCTTGGACGGCCCCGGACCCCCACCCGAGGAAGGCATTCCTTGACCCGATCCACCGGTGACACGAACACGGCGGACCAGACGTCGGCGGCCCCCGGCTGGCGAGACCCCTCCACCCCGATCGACCAACGCGTGGAGCTGCTCCTGGCCGCGATGACCCTGGAGGAGAAGACCGCCCAGCTGCACGGGCTGTGGGTGAGCGCGGACACCTCCGGCGCCCCCGTCGCACCCCACCAGCACGACCTGTCCCAGGAACTGCCCGTGTGGGAGGAGGCCATCGCCCAGGGGTTGGGCCAGCTCACCCGCCCCTTCGGCACGGTCCCGGTCGACCCCGCCGCCGGGCGCGCCTCCCTGGCCCGAAGCCAACGGGAGATCATGGCGGCCAACCGCTTCGCGATCCCGGCCCTGGCCCACGAGGAATGCCTGACCGGCTTCGCCGCTTGGACCGCCACGGTCTACCCCGTCCCCCTCGCCTGGGGCGCGAGCTTCGACCCTGACCTGGTCGAGCGGATGGCCGCGCAGATCGGGCGGAGTATGCGCGACGTGGGCGTCCACCAAGGGCTCGCCCCGGTCCTGGACGTCGCCCGGGACCTCCGCTGGGGCCGTACCGAGGAGACCATCGGCGAGGACCCCCACCTGGTCGCCACCGTGGGCACCGCCTACGTCCGCGGCCTGCAGTCCTCCGGGATCGTGGCCACCCTCAAGCACTTCGCCGGGCACTCGGCCTCCCGCGCCGGACGCAACCTCGCCCCGGTCTCCGTCGGCCCGCGCGAGTTCGCCGACGTCCTGCTTCCTCCGTTCGAGATGGCCCTGCGCGAGGGCCGCGCCGGTTCGGTGATGCACGCCTACAACGACAACGACGGCCTCCCCGCCGCGGCCGACCACGGCCTGCTCACCCGCCTGCTGCGGGACACGTGGGGCTTCGAGGGGACCGTCGTCGCCGACTACTTCGGGGTCTCCTTCCTGCACACCCTGCACGGGGTGGCCGAGTCCCCCTCCCGGGCCGGGGCGCTGGCCCTGGCCTCGGGCGTGGACGTGGAACTGCCGACCGTGGCCTGTTACGGGGACCGGCTGGTCGCCGGGGTCCGCGCCGGCCGGGTCCCCGAGGAACTGGTGGACCGGGCGGCCCGGCGCGTCCTGCGGCAGAAGTGCGCGCTCGGCATGCTCGACCCGGACTGGTCCCCTGAAGGCCCCGCCACCGTACAGGTCTCCGACAACGGCGGTGTCTCCGTTAACAGCAGAGCCCTCGACGCGGACCCGGCGGAGCACCGCGTCCTCGACCTGGACCCGCCCGAGCACCGCGCCCTCGCCCGGCGCCTGGCCGAGGAGTCCGTGGTCCTGCTGGACAACCCCGCCGGGCTGCTGCCCCTCACCCGAACCAGGACCATGGCCGTGGTCGGTCCGCTCGCGGACACCGCCGACGCCGCGCTCGGCTGCTACTCCTTCCCCGCCCACGTCGGCCGCCACCACCCCGACGTGGCCCGGGGCGTGGAGATCCCCACCCTCCTGGAGTCCCTGGCCGAGGAGCTGCCGAAGACACACATCGACCACGCCGAAGGCTGTTCGGTGGACGGCGAGAGCACCGAAGGGTTCGCCGAAGCCCTGACCTCGGCCCGCGCAGCCGACGTGTGCGTGGCGGTGCTCGGCGACCGCTCCGACCTCTTCGGCCGGGGCACCACCGGCGAGGGCTGCGACGCCACCGGCCTCACCCTGCCCGGGGTCCAACAACAATTCCTGGAAGAACTGGTGGCGACCGGCACACCCGTGGTGACCGTACTCGTCTCCGGGCGTCCCTACGCGCTGGGCACGGCCGCCGACCGGCTGGCCGCCTCCGTGCAGGCCTTCTTCCCCGGCGAAGAGGGCGGGAGCGCCCTGGCCGGTGTGCTCTCCGGACGGGTGAACCCCAGCGGCCGCCTGCCCGTGTCCGTCCCCCGCGACCCCGGCGGCCAGCCCGCCACCTATCTGGGCCCGCCCCTGGCCCACCGCAACCAGGTCAGCTCGGTGGACCCGACCGCCCGGCACGCCTTCGGCCACGGCCTGTCCTACACGAGCTTCGGCTGGGAGAACCCCCGGATCGACGACACTCCCCCCGACCCCGGCCAACCGGCCCCGACCACCACCGACGGCTCAGTGACGGTCGAGTGCACCGTCCGCAACACCGGGGCCATCACAGGCACCGAGGTCGTCCAGCTCTACCTGTCCGACCCGGTCGCCCAGGCGGCCCAGCCGGTCCGCCGCCTCATCGGCTACACGCGCGTGCCCCTCGAACCCGGCTGTGCGCGCACCGTGCGCTTCACCGTCCACGCCGACCTGGCGTCCTACACCGGTCCCGCCGGGCAGCGGATCGTCGAACCCGGCGAGCTCGTCCTCACCTTGGCCGCCTCCAGCGCGGACCCCGGACTCCCCTTCCCCGTGCTGCTCACCGGCCCTGTCCGTCCCGTGGACCACACCCGCAGACTCACCTGCGACATCCAGCTCGGCTCCGGGGCTCCCGCCGATCCCTTGCCCCGGTCGCCCCGGAGGTGACCGTGCCCGGCCCACCACCCCGCACCCCCCTGTCCCGAACCCCGAGGAAGCCCCGTCATGAGCTCTCCGTCGTCGGACCCCGCCCCGGTCCCCGCATCAGCCCCGTCCCCTCTCCCCGAACCACTGCGCGTGGCGATCGTCGGTACCGGGAACATCGCCCGGTTCCACGCCCAGGCCCTGCTCGCCGAACCCGGGCGCGCCGCACTCGGTCTTCCAGCACCGCTTCGGTTCGGGGGCGCTGCGCCTGCGCGCGCTCATGGACTCCGGTGTGCTGGGGCGTCCCCTGCTGGCGACCTGCCACACCACGTGGTTCCGCCCGCAGGAGTACTTCGACCTCCCCTGGCGCGGGCGCTGGAAGACCGAGGGCGGCGGCCCGACCCCGAACCCCTCACCGATCTGGGCCTACAGAACCTGGCCGCAACCGGCCCCACCTAACAATCCAACTAAGAAGAAGCCGGGTGGTGGCCGCTCAGCCCTCGACTTCGTGGCCACCACCCAGACAGGGGCCGTAAGGATCCTGGTTTCAACACGCCCACCCAAGGAACCTCAGAAAGCCGAAACCCCCGCGAGCGGTCCAACAGCCTCAATCAAGGTGAGTCCCTGCCGCACGGGACCGCGAAGCGCGACGACCGCAGGCCGAGCAGCGCACCGGGGGCCGTCCAGGGTCGAGAGGGGGCTTCGAAGGCCGCAGGCCCGTAGTTCAAGCAACCCCCGCCAAGGAGCCAGCAGGTGCCAAAAGACCAGCTCAGCCACAACGGGCCGCGAAGCGCGACGGCCGTAGGCCGAGCGGCACACCGGGGGGTTTGGGGGGTCGTCCCCCCAAAGGGCACGACGAAGACGACCCTGGGAGCAAGCGCTAGCTTGCGACCAGGGTCGTCTTAGAGTTGAGTGGGCGAGGAGGGATTTGAACCCTCACATCCTTTCGGACACACGGACCTGAACCGTGCGCGTCTACCGTTCCGCCACCCGCCCGAGTGACATGCATTCAGTTGTTTTGCCAGGCGGTTCGGGCTTTTTGCCTGTTCCCCCTGGCGACATGAATAAGGCTAGCACGGCTTGGAGGTGGGTTGCACACCGTTTGTGCTGGCCCCTGTTCCGGGCCTCGGGAGGGCCTTCACGGGGGTGCGCCTGAAACCAGGGGCACCTGGGCCCGGTTACGATCGTCTACACATACGGAGTGGAGTACAAAAGGGAGGTACCTCGTGGGAGTGCTCCAACGCTTCGAGCGCAGGCTCGAGGGCATGATCGAAGGCACCTTCGCGATGGCCTTCAAGTCGGAGCTCCAGCCGGTCGAGGTCGCGAGCGCGGTCCAGCGGGAAATGGACGAGCGGGCAGCGATCGTGGCCCAGGGACGCACGTTGGTCCCGAACGATTTCATCGTCGAGCTCTCGGCCAGCGACAAGGAGCGCCTTGAGGTCTACGCGGACAGCCTCGGTCAGGAGCTGTCCAAGCTGGCCCGTGACTACGCGACCGAGCAGGGTTATTCGTTCGTGGGTCCGGTGCGGGTCCAGTTCAGGTCGGACGACGGCCTGAAGACGGGCCGTTTTCGGATCCGTTCGGGTGTGGTCCGCGGAACGATGGTCAAGGACGGCGAGGTCCGCCAGCCGGTCGGTGACCCGGGTCCGGGCGGAGGGCAGCGCCAGACCGGCCGTCCCCGTCTGCTCATCTCACCCGGTGGCGCGACCGCTGAGGGCAACATCGCCAGTCAGGGCATGCAGCAGTCCTTCGAGCTGACCACACCGGTCACTCTGCTGGGCCGTGGTACCGACTGTGACCTGCGTCTGGTCGACAACGGTGTCTCGCGTCATCACGTGGAGATCCGAGTAGACGGCGACGAGGTCATCCTGGAGGACAAGGGGTCCACGAACGGGACCTTCGTCAATGGCCAGCAGGTCCGGCAGGCGAGGTTGGTGGACGGGACCAGGATCAGCCTGGGTCGTACCACGATGACCTTCCGCCGCGACTGAACCTCAAAAGTCCGACCAGTTGGACGATCCGGGCCAACCGGACCGCAACCAACGGCCCGGATCCGGCGTCTGAAAGGTCGACGTCCGGGTCAGGACCGATAGTGGGCCCGTGTCGGATATCCGGCCGGGAGGGTAGTCTCCGCAAGACCTGACCGATCGGGCAGAATGGCCGCGGCCGGCTGGACCGCGGACCAGCGACCTAGACTCACCGACTCGAAGGTGGGGCAGACACGGTGGCGGCGCCGATGACCGCCACCCCGGCCGAAGCACGACAGGGGCTGAAGAGCAGTTCGATGTCCAACTTGACCCTCATATTGATCAAGATCGCGTACCTCGCGGTGCTTTGGCTGTTCGTCCTCATGGCGGTCGGCGTCATTCGCACGGACCTCTTCGGTCAGTCGAAGAAGAAGGCCAAGAAGAAGCCCCGCCCCTCGGCGCGTCCGGCCCCGCGCCGTGCTCCGTCGTCGGCACAGCAGCCCCGGCCGCAGCGCCAGCGCCGCAACGATCCCACGGTCCTGGCCGTTACTCAGGGCCCGCTGTCAGGGACCACGGTCGATCTGGCCTCCCAGCCCATCCTCATCGGACGCGCCCCCGACTCGACCCTGGTCATCACCGATGACTACGCGTCGGGCCGCCACGCGCGCGTCTACTCCGACAACGGCCGCTGGTTCGTCGAGGACCTGAACTCCACCAATGGCACCTACCTCGGCCAGCAGAAGCTGAACCGCCCCCAGCCCATCACGGTGGGTCAGCCCATCCGTATCGGCAAAACCGTCCTGGAACTGCGCAAATGACAATCGCTCTCCGATACGCGGCGTACTCCGACGTAGGATGCCTCCGCGAAGGCAACGAAGATTCCGGCTACGCCGGCCAACACCTCCTCGCGGTAGCCGACGGTATGGGCGGTTACGCGGGCGGTGAGGTGGCCAGCTCCATCGCCATCTCGTCCATCCGCCAGCTCGACACCAAGGACAACCCCAGGGCCGAGGAGATGGCCGAGGTCCTCCAGCGGGCCGTCGAGCGAGCCAACGAGTCCCTGGCCGTCCGCATCCGTCAGGAACCCCAGCTGGAGAACATGGGCACCACCCTGACCGCCATGCTGTGGTCGGGTTCCCAGGTCGCCCTGATCCATATCGGCGACTCGCGCGCCTACCTGCTGCGCGGTCCGCGCTTCGAGCAGATCACCCACGACCACACCCTGGTGCAGACCCTCGTGGACGAGGGCAAGATCACCGAGGAGGAGGTCGCCACCCACCCGCAGCGGTCCCTGATCCTGCGTGCGCTGGACGGCAAGACCCCGGTCGACCCGGACATCTCCATCAGCAAGGCGAAGGTCGGCGACCGCTACCTGCTCTGCTCGGACGGGTTGTCCGGTGTGGTCAGCAAGAAGACCATCCACGAGACCCTCGCGACCGTGACCGACCCGCGGACGGCCGCCAAGAAGCTCATCGAGCTGGCCATCCGCGGCGGCGGTCCGGACAACATCACCGCGGTCATCGCGGACGTCATCGAGACGGACACCGACGCTGAGGGCCCCACTCCGTCCTCCCAGACGGTGGGCGCCGCGGACCAGCGGGACGAGTCGACGGGGCCGAACGAGACCAGCCCGGCCAGACGAGCCCAGGAGCTGCGCGGCAACGGCGGCGACACCGCCGAGATGGACCCGATCCCGGCCGACATCCCGGGCCGGCAGGACCACTCGGGCCCGGGGGACGCCGCCTACGACGCCCCCTACGAGGAGCAGCCGTACGGCACCCACGACGACTACGACGCCCCGCCTGCGCGCGGTCACTCGGCCGAGCCCGAGTACCGCAGGCGCGGCTGGTGGCCGATCATCCTGGTCTTCCTCGTGGTGGTGGGTCTGGTCGCGGGCGGCGGTTACTACTTCGGCCGCCAGTACGTGGAGAGCCAGTACTACGTGGGACTGTCCCCGGACGGTCAGACGGTCAGCGTCTACCAGGGCATCGACACCAGCATCGGAAGCATGGACCTGTCCGAGGAGATCGAGAGCACCGACATCCAGGTGGATTCGCTCACCCAGGCCGACCGGGACCTGCTGCAGAACACCATCACGGTGGAGGACGAGGCCGACGCGGCCCGCGTCGTCGGTGAGCTCGAGGAGGCCTCGGGCGAGACCGCCGCGAACGCCGACGACGATGCCGAGGAATCGGGGTGACCCTGTGAGCACCACAGCCCCGGAGGCACCCACAGCGCTACCCCCGGTCCAGCGCCGTAACGCGGAGCTGGTCCTGATCGGGGTCACCGTCGTCATCACCATGGGCGCGATGATGATCTCGGGGCTGAACCTCAACGGCCAGGTCCCCGGCGCCATGTGGGGCTACGGTCTGATTTTCGGCGCGATGGCGCTGGCCACACACGTGGCGCTGCGTTTCATCGCGCCCTACGCCGACCCCCTGATCCTGCCCTGCGCGCTGTTCCTGAACGGCATCGGCGTCGCGATGATCTGGCGGCTGGACGCCGCTGACTCCGGCGACATCGAGCACGCCGGTGTCGGTATGCAGCTGATCTGGACCGCGGTCGGCATGGTCATGTGCATCGCCCTGCTGTTCTTCCTCAAGGAACCGCGGGTGCTGCAGCGCTACACCTACATCAGCGCCCTGGCGGCGCTGGTCCTCATCGCGCTGCCGATGGTCCCCGGGCTGGGCATCTCCGAGTTCGGCGCCCGCCGCTGGATCGGTTTCGGCGGTTTTACGGTGCAGCCGTCGGAGTTCGCCAAGATCGCGCTGGTCGTCTTCCTGTCGTCGTATCTGGTCACCAAACGGCAGGTGCTGTCGTTGGCGGCCAGGCAGGTGAAGATCGGCCGGTTCAAGATCCTGGACCTGCCGAGGGCCCGAGACTTCATGCCGATGGTCGTCGGCTGGGTCGCCGCGATCGGCCTGTTGGTCATCACCAAGGACCTCGGTACCTCACTGCTGCTGTTCGGCACCTTCCTGGCGATGCTGTACGTCGCCACGCAGCGCTCGTCCTGGGTGATCATCGGCGTGACGCTGTTCCTGGCCGCCGCCACGGTCGCCTTCCGGCTCTTCTGGCACTTCCGCCAGCGCGTGGACATCTGGTTCCACGCCTACGACCCCGACGTCTACGACCGGCTGGGCGGTAGCGCGCAGCTGGTGCAGGGCCAGATAGGCATGGCCTACGGCGGTATCTTCGGCACCGGCATGGGCGGCGGCCAGGCGCACCACATCTTCGCCGCGGACAGCGACTTCATCCTCGCCTCCCTGGCCGAGGACCTGGGGCTGACCGGAGTGATGGCGATCCTGCTCGTCGTCTTCATCCTGGTGGAGCGGGGCATGCGCATCGCGCTGGCCTCCCGTGAGCTGTTCATCAAGATGCTGGCGAGCGGCCTGGCCTTCGTCATGTGCTTCCAGGTGTTCGTGGTGCTCGGCGGCCTGACCAGGATCATCCCGCTGACCGGTATGACGACGCCCTTCCTTGCCGCGGGCGGTTCCGCCCTGATGGCCAGCTGGCTGATGATCGGCCTGTTGCTCCGGATGAGCGACAACGCGCGGCGTCCCGCCCCGCAGGCCATCCAGGACGAGGGGGCCACCCAGGTGATCCGACGATGAACACACCCATCCGACGCCTCAGCGTCTTCTCGATGATCCTGTTCGGCGCCCTGATGCTCCAGCTCACCTGGATCCAGGGGTTCCAGGCGGAGGCGATCCGCGACGATCAGCTGAACCGGCGCCAGTACACCGAGCGGCTCACTGAGCAGCGCGGCCCGATCGTCATCGGTGAGGACAACGTCGCCTTCTCCACGGACATCTCCGAGGGCGACGACCCGGCCCGCTTCCAGCGGGAGTACGCCGGCGGCGCCATGTACACCCCGATCGTCGGCGCCTTCCGCAGCTTCGGCGCCTCCGGGATCGAGTCCACCGAGAACTCGCTGCTGGACGGCAGCGACGACCGGCTCGCCGTGCGCAACTTCCGCGACGTCATCACGGGCCGCGAGCCCGAGGGCGCTCGGGTCGAGCTGACTATCGTTCCGGCCGTGCAGGAGGCCGGGTTCAACGCTTTCCAGGAGCAGGGCTTCAAGGGCGCCGCGGTGGCCATCGAACCCAGCACCGGCGCGGTCCTCGGTTCGGTTTCCTATCCGTCCTACGACGCCAACGACGTCGTGAGCATCACCGATGGCGAGCAGGCCAACGCTAACTACGTCGAGCTCGAGAACGACCCGGACCAGCCGCTGCTCAACCGCGCGCTGCGCGAGCGGTACGCGCCGGGTTCGACGTTCAAGATCGTGACTGCCGCGGCCGCCATCGAGCACCTGGACGCCGGTCCGGACAGCACGATGGACGCGCCCGACACCCTGCAGTTCGCCAGCGGCCCGGCGCTGCCCAACGCGACCCCGGGCGGCACCTGCAACGGCGGCGCCCCCGACACCCTGGCCAACTCGGTCAAGATCTCCTGCAACACCTCGTTCGCCAACTGGGCGATCGAGATGGGCGGGGACGCCCTGGCCCAGCAGTCCTACGCCTTCGGGTTCACCCCGGAGGGCGAGGAGTCGGATCTCAACATCCCGCTGAACGTGATCCCGAGCCGGTCCCCGGTGGAGGCCGACGACAGCATCCTGGGCCGCGCCGGCATCGGCCAGTCCAACGTGGAGTCGACACCGCTCCAGATGGCCATGGTCGCCGCCGGTGTGGCCAACTCGGGTGAGGTCATGCACCCCTACCTGGTGGACTCGGTCCGGGACAGCGACCGCTCGGTGGTCACCCAGACCAGCCCTGAGGTGTACAGCCAGGCCACGAGCGCCAGCACCGCGGCGACGCTCACGGACATGATGGTCCTGGTGACCGGCCCGGGCGGGTCCGGCACCAACGCCGCCATCGACGGCATGGACGTCGCGGGCAAGACCGGTACCGCCGAGACCGGTGGCAGCCTCGGAACCCACAACTGGTTCATCGGTTTCGCCCCCGCCGACGACCCGCAGATCGCGGTCGCGGTGGTGATCGAGCACGGCGGTGGCAGCGGTGGCTCCCTGGCCGCGCCGATCGCCCGCCAGATGATGGAGGCAGTGGTCCTGTAGTGAGCGCCTACGAGCCGTCTTCACAGAACGGCCCCGGTGGACTGGCCGGGGCCGTTCTGAGCAACCGTTACCGCCTCGAGGAGCAGATCGGCTCCGGCGGGATGGGCACCGTGTGGCGGGCGACCGACACACTGCTCAACCGCTCCGTGGCGGTCAAACTGCTCCACCCGGCCCAGATGGCCGAGCCGACGGCACGAGAGCGGTTCCGGACCGAGGGCAGAATCACCGCCGGCCTGTCCCACCCGGGCATCGCCCAGGTCTACGACTACGGCGAGGAGGACGGCCGCGCATACCTGATCATGGAGCTGGTGGTCAGCGAACCCCTCTCCCAGGTACTGCGCGAACAGGGCCACCTGAGCGCTGACCAGACCCTCGACTTCGTGTGCCAGGCGGCCAAGGCGCTCGCCGCGGCGCATGCCCGCGGTGTGGTGCACCGCGACATCAAGCCCGGCAACCTGCTGGTCACCGAGGACGGCCAGCTCAAGCTGACCGACTTCGGTATCGCGCGGGGCGACACGTCGGTCACCCTGACCCAGACCGGCATGGTCATGGGCACCGCCCAGTACATCTCACCCGAGCAGGCGTCGGGGCGGCCCGCGAGCGGCGCCTCCGACCTGTACGCGCTCGGTGTGGTGGCCTACGAGTGTCTGGCCGGGACGCCGCCGTTCACCGGGGACAGTCCCGTGGCGCTGGCGCTGGCGCACACCCGTGACGATCCGCCCGAGCTCCCCGAGCACGTCCCCGCCGAGATCGACAACCTGGTCTTCTCGCTGCTGCAGAAGGACCCGGAGGACCGTCCGTCCTCGGCCGGCGAGGTCGCGCACCTGGCGGCGGTGATCCGTTCCAACGCGGGCACCGGCCCGCCGACCCCGTCCACCGGATTCAACGGCATGGCGCAGACGATGGTGGTCGGTGCGGTCCCGGACAGCGGTCCGCGCAGCGGGGCGTCCGGAACGGCACGACGAACCGCCGGCCAGCCCGCTGTCTCCCCTGCTCAGGACGGTGATTCGGCTAGGCTGGCCGAGGATTCGGGGTCTGGGCGCCGAGTGAAGGCACCCGTCGTCCTGGCCGCGGTGGCCGCGACGGTCCTGATCGTCGCCGCGGCCGTGGCCGGGTTCGTCTTCGGCGATTTGGGCAGCGGCGAGACCGTCAACAAGAGCACGGAGCCCCCGGCTTCGGAGGTCTCCCCCTCGCCCACTCCCACCGAGGAGCCGGAGGAGGAAGAGCCCTCCGAGGAGCCGGTCTACATCGAGGACACCCCCCAGTGGACCCCCGAGCCCGACTCATGGGAACCGACGGAGGACCTTGATCACGGCGAGGGTGACGAGGAAGCCACGGATCCGGAGCACGACGAGGGCGACGGCACCGAGGACCCGGATCCCGGTGACGGGGACCCCGGGGAACCGGACCCCGGGGACAACGGTGGTGACAACGGTGGCGGCGACGGCGGCGGCGGCGACGGGGACGGAAGGAACATTCCGTGGCCGGGCGATGCGTGACCAGTTCATGAGCGAGAGACGATCAGGGTAGGCGGCGGCCCGCGGGCGGCTTCCGGAAGACACGAGGATTAGTGCACGACATGTCCCAACCCCGGCTTCTCGGTGGCCGCTACGAACTCGACACGGTGGTCGGGCGCGGCGGTATGGCCGAGGTATACCGCGCACGCGACCTAAGGCTCGATCGGCTCGTCGCGATCAAGACGCTCCGACACGACATGGCCCGCGACCACGTTTTCCAGGCGCGCTTCCGAAGGGAGGCGCAGTCGGCGGCCTCCCTGAACCACCCTGCGATCATCGCGGTCTACGACACCGGCGAGGACATGGTCGACGGGGTGTCCATCCCGTACATCGTCATGGAGTACGTGGACGGGCGCACGCTCAAGGAGCTCCTGGACGACGACCGCAAGCTGCTGCCGGAGCGTTCGGCGGAGCTGGTGGACGGCATCCTCAAAGCTCTCGAGTACAGCCACGACAACGGGATCGTCCACCGGGACATCAAGCCCGCGAACGTCATGCTGACCAAGGCCGCCGACGTCAAGGTGATGGACTTCGGCATCGCGCGGTCCATGGACGACAACCAGGCGACGATGACCCAGGCCTCGCAGGTCATCGGTACCGCCCAGTACCTGTCCCCGGAGCAGGCGCGCGGTGAGCGGGTGGACCCGCGCAGCGACATCTACTCCACCGGTTGTGTGCTCTACGAACTGCTCACCAGCCGTCCGCCGTTCACCGGTGACTCTCCCGTCTCGATCGCCTACCAGCACGTCCGTGAGGAGCCGGTACCGCCGACCGAGGTGGACCAGCGGATCCCGGACTGGCTGGAGGACGTCACCCTCCGCGCGATGACCAAGGACCGCGAGGAGCGGTACCAGAACGCCGCGGAGATGCGTGCCGACATCCAGCGCGGCCTGGCCGGAATGCCCACCCAGGCGGGCACGATGGCGATGGCAGCGGCCGGGGCGACCACGGCGCTGCCGCCCGCGGACAGCGGCCGGTACGACGATGACTACGACGATTACGATGACGACTACGACGACCGGGACCAGAAGAAGGGCGGCGGGGGCAAGGCCGCCCTGTGGGCCCTGCTCGCGCTGGGCGTGATCGGCTCCCTCGTCCTGGTCTTCTTCCTGTTGAACCGCAGCAACGTGACCGAGGCTGAGACGATCGCCGTCCCGGACCTGGCCGGGAGCACGCTGGAGGCGGCGGAGTCCCAGCTCACCGAGGACGGGTTCGAGAACTACCGCTCCGAGGAACGGGCCGACGACGAGGTCGAGGAGGGGACGGTCATCGAGACCGATCCCGAGGCCGGTACCGAGATCGAGGCCACTGACACGATCGTCATCCACGTCTCCTCCGGGCCGGGCGCCCTGGAGGTCCCGAACGTGGAGAACCAGGCCGAGTCCGATGCGAGGAACACGCTGACCGAGGCCGGGTTCGAGAACGTCACCACAGAACGCAGGGCCAGCGACACCGTCACCGAGGGCAACGCGATCGGCACCGAGCCGTCCGCGGGTACTGACGCCGACCCCTCCGACGAGATCACGCTGCTCATCTCCTCCGGCCCCGAGCAGGTGGCGGTACCCGACCTACAGGGGATGACCCGTGAGCAGGCGCAGAACGCGCTGAGCCAGGCGGGGCTGAACGCGGAGTTCCAGGAGCAGCAGAACGGCGGGGCGCCGGAGAACACCGTCGTCAGCCAGTCGCCGGGCGCCCAGCAGAACGTGAACGCGGGCACCACGGTGACCGTGACGATCGCGGTGGCCCCGGACGAGGAGCCGACCGAGCCCGAGGAGCCGACGGACCCGGAGGAGCCCACGGATCCCGAGGAGCCAGGGGACCCGGAGGACCCGCCGCCGGGTGAGGACGGTTTCGTCTTCCGACGGGATTAGGCGGCCGGTAGGCAGGCGGTAGGAACGAGGACGGGCGGGGCTCCGCGGAGCCCCGCCCGTCCTCGTGTGCGCGGGTCCTGTGCGGGTCCTGTGCGCGGTTCCGGAGTCCCGCGTCCGTTGGGGGATTGGAATCTCCCGCCGGTGACTCGTGCCCCGCCCTGCGCGTAGACTGTGTTCCGTTCTGAACCGCCCCACATCCTGGAGCAGCGACCGTGCCCAAGTCCCGCAACGATCGCAAGAAGAAGGCTGTTTACACACCGCCTCCTTCCAAAGAGAAGCCGAAGGTCAGTCCGCGTTGGCTCGTGCCGACGATGCTGGGCTTCTTCATCCTGGGCATTCTCTGGATCGCGGTCTACTACATCGCGGGGTCCCAGGTGCCCTTCATGCAGGACTGGCACAACTGGAACCTGCTGATCGGCTTCAGCGGGATCATCGCGGCCGTCATCCTGTCGACACGCTGGCACTGACCCGGCCCTCCCGCACGCGGCTACGACGCCCCCTGTCGTAGGCGGGATCCGACAACGGCACCGACGTCCCCTCATGGGTGTTCGTTCGGCCTTCACCATGTTTTCCACAGGGTTATCCACAGGCTGTGGGTAGCTCTGTTTGCATGCCCTGAACCAGGTGCCACAGTTCGGTCGTACCGCCGGTCCGCCGGGTACTCCGACCGGTTCCGGCACGGTGTGCACTCAGCACGAAGGCCCTGGGAGAACCCGAGCTGCTCGGGTTTTCCCAGGGCCTTCGCCGTGCCCGGGTCACCCCGCCAGAGCCGCTCAGGCGGGCACCAGCGTGAACCAGACCGTCGGGGCCAGGAACACCAGGACCACCAGCAGCGCCACGTACAGGGCAACCATGAGCGCGTGCACGAGCGTGCGCCGCTTCGCCTGGCCGGTACCGGTACCTGTGCTGCGGCCGGCGCCGGTCGGCAGGTAGGCGAACACCGCGCCGACGGCCAGCCCGGCCACCAGACCGCCGATGTGGGCGGTCCAGGAGATGCCGGGGACCAGGAACGTGATGCCCAGGTTGAGCGCGAGCAGCACCAGGATCATCCGCATGTCCAGTCGCAGCCGCCGACCGATCACGAACACCGCGCCGAAGAGGGCGAAGATCGCGCCGGAGGCGCCGACCGAGAGCTGGTCCGGGGCGAAGAGCAGGCTCATGACGGACCCAGACAGGGCGCCCACCACCCACAGGGCGAGGAAACGTCCGTGGCCGAGCCAACGTTCCAGCTGCTGCCCCAGAAGGTACATCGCGTACCCGTTGAACAGCAGGTGCATGATCCCACCGTGCAGGAAGGCCGCGGTGATCAGCCGGTACCACTCGTCGTTGAAGAACGCGGCCCCGCCGTGCATGCCGAACGCCACGACCAGCGGCGACTGTCCGGCCTGCCCGACGGGGTCCGAGGTGCCCATCTGGACGAGGAAACCCACCACCATCATGACCAGGATCGTCCAGGTCACGTACGGCTTCTCGACGACCTTGCCCCCGAAGGTGGTCCGTGCGGACCGCACCTTCCGGTTTCCCTCCGCCACGCACTCGGGGCACTGGAACCCGACCGACGCCTCGACCATGCAGTCCGGGCAGATCGGCCGCGAGCACCGGGTGCAGCTGACCCCGGTCTCGCGGTCGCCGTGCCGGTAGCAGGTGCGGGGCGCGCCCGGCTCGGAGCCGGGCCCGGACGGGGTTCCGGGCGGAGGGGGAGATGCGGTCATGGGTGGGTCGTCACTCCTTCAGGGTCTCACCGCTGGAACTTCCGCTCTATCGGGTGATCTCGATGCTGTTGATCACCACGTCCTCGTGGGGACGGTCCTGAGCGTCGGTCGAGACCTTGGTGATCTCGGTGACGACGTCAGTGCCCTCGACGACCTCGCCGAAGATGGTGTGACGGCCGTTGAGCCAGTTGGGCTCACCGACAGTGATGAAGAACTGCGAGCCGTTGGTGCCCGGGCCCGCGTTGGCCATGGCCAGCAGGAACGGACGGTCGAAACGCAGGTCCGGGTGGATCTCGTCGCCGAACTTGTAGCCGGGGCCGCCGCGGCCGGAACCCAGAGGGTCCCCGCCCTGGATCATGAAACCGTCGATGACACGGTGGAAGATCGTGCCCTCGTAGAGGCTGTTGTTGGACGGCTTGCCCGTGCTCGGGTCCATCCACTGCTTCGAACCGTCGGCCAGCCCGATGAAGTTGGCGACCGTCTCCGGCGTCTCCTTCTCGAAGAGCTTGACAACGATGGTTCCCTTGGAGGTGTTCAGCCGCGCGGTGGGCTGACCCGTGGAGTCCGACACCTCAGTGCCTTTCGTCGAGTGAGATTTACGTGCTCACGTTACCGTTCCGTCCACCGCGTTTCGTCTCAACCCGACCGGCCGCGGCCGGTGGCAAGACCGTGTCGGGGTCATCCCGGGTCGAGTGGAACCGTCGGCGAAGACATGGAGCGGCGGCCGGTGTCGAAACGTAGATCACAGACGCAGAGGACGTATGTTGAGATAACACCCGGATAACGGGGAAGGACGACGAGAAGCCGCCCAGATCGGGGTCATGACGCGTCGGCCCCCGGGGTGGTGGGACCGTACGAACCGGTGAACGATCAAAGGAGCTGACGACGTGCCTATCACTGCCAAGCGTCGCAAGGCACGCAAGGAGGCGGAGGCGACCCTCGCCCGCCTGCAAGACCTGGCCAAGGAGCAGGCCGACCGGCTGGGCCCCTACGCCGACCAGGCGCGGGACCAGGCCGCAATCAAGCTCCTCCAGGCGCGTGGCTGGACGGCCCCCCGGCTGGAGACCGCGGCGCTCCGTGTCGAGGACACAGTGGCGCCCCGGGTGGCCGAACTCCTGACCACCGCCGCACAGCGAATCGACCCGAGCCCGGGTCGCCGCGGTCTGCGGCTGTTCCGTCGAGGAAACCGCCGCATCCCCCGCGGTGTCCTGATCGGCGGCGCGGCCGTGGCGGGCGGCGTAATCGTGTACTCGCTGATCCGCATGCGCCAGGCCTCCCAGGACGCCGAGTGGCAGGAACACCTGGACCAGGCCCGCGAGCAGGTCCGTGAGACCCGCGAGAACCTAGAGGAGAAGGCGGAGGACGTCGCTGACAGCGCGGCCGAGACGGCCAAGGCCACTAAGGCCAAGGCGAAGGAGAAGGTGCGTGCGGCGACCGCAGAGAGCCGCGCGCAGGACAACGGCCGCTCCGGAAGCTGACAGCCGACTGAGCCGTGCCGGGAGCCCCTGATCTGATGGGGCGCTCGGTGCGGCTCAGCTGTTTCTCTAGGTGTTCGGGCTCAGCTGCTGTCCCTGATCAGTTGTCGTCCTTGATCAGGCGGTAGACCATCGGGTACCTCCACCTGGCGCCCTGCAGACTGGCGATGGTCGCGATGATCGGCAGGACGACCCAGCCCAGGCCGATGAGGACCAGGGCCATCAGCGGGACGACCAACCAGAAGAGCAGTACGCTCACAACCCCGCCGATGAGGCAGAAGAGCTGGAAGTTGAGCGCCTCCATCGCCTGCCGCTTCAGGTAGGGCGACAGTTCCCCGCCGATGATCATCAGGACCAGCGGCGCCAGGAAGGGCAGGAACCAGGCGGACAGGTGCCCTGCGGCGGCGCCGACCTTCTCCACCGGGTTGTCCGTGGTCGGTCCGCGGTCCTTGGCCTTGTCCTTGGACTGGTTCCCGTTCTGCTGGGTGACGCCGGGGGCGTTCCCGGTCCCGCCGGGGGAGACCTGGACCCCGAGGTCGGTGGTGAGGGGTGCGAGGTCGTTGCTGACCTTGGCCCGCATCGCCTTGTCGAGCCGTTCTTCGAACTCGTCCTCGTCTAACTGCCCCTGCGAGTAGGCCTCGCGCAGCACCTCGGCCACGGCGTCCCGATCTGCGTGGGTGAGCCGAATCTGTGGTGCGTGCGTGGCGGGGCTTCGATCCCACGGGTTCCGCCACTGCGGGTTCTGCGGGTTCTGCACGGCCATCCCCACTCCCAAGCTGCTCTGGTGAGCACGGCCGTACGAGGATGACCGCGCCCTCCTCCATGATGCGGCATAACGCGGGGTACCGATATGGGGGGCGTCCCTGATCCTCCCCTGATCCGTCCCTCCCCCGAAAGGAGGAGGACGGCATCGACTTTGGTCGGGACGCGCCACGCACCACCGCGATCGCCGTCACGCCCGTGGGCGTGCCACGCGGACATCCTCGTATCTCCAGGGCGGGTTCGACGAACTCGCCCTCGGCCTCAGCAGCTTGCTCTCATGCCGTCCAGCTCAGCCGCCCGGGCTCCCCTCCCCGGCGGCGGTCCCCGTCACTGGTGTGCGACGGCGGGTACCGCGGGCTCTGCGGGCACCGGGGGCACCGCAGGCGTACCGGTGCGTACCGGCTCCGGCTGGGTCTGCTCCTCCTCATAGCGTTTCTCCGCGCTGGTGAGCAGGTCGTACCAGCTGGTGACGTCCTTGCGCCGACGCAGCAGGGCGCGGCGCTCGCGTTCGGTCATGCCTCCCCAGACACCGAACTCGATCCGGCTGTCCAGTGCCTCGGCGAGGCACTGGGTACGTACCGGGCAGCCCCGGCAGATCAACTTGGCGCGGTTCTGCGCGGCACCCTGAACAAACAGTGCGTCGGGGTCGATTTCGCGGCACTTGGCACGAGCCGCCATCTTCTCATTCCACATGTTGCCCCACTCCCAAGATCAGCATGTGTGGTGATCGGAACCCACCGGGCGGTACGACCGCCGGTGGCACGAGGGACAGTTGGCCGATGCGAGGACGGTGCACGATGCCGGGCGGGGGGCCGCGCGGCTCGTCTTCGGGGGTCGATCGTTTCGGCGCGCTGTGTTCCTCGTTGTCGTTGGTGTCGAAACTACGGATCGCCGGAGTTCACCAACAGGCCCCAAGAGGCCTATTTCTCATATGGCCCACTAGGACCATTGCCTCTTAAGGAAGTGTCATCATACACACACGGAGAGTCACTGCATGTGATACAAGCACCCCCACGCAACCGCAATGAAAGGTCAGCCTCAGACCATTACCCTGAATCGGCTATGACCTGCGACTTCATGTCATCCCATGAGGGACTCACCCCACTGCGACAGGCCCACCCCAACAGGACACCCCGTCACCGACCCCACCCGAACGGGCTATGCGGCCCCCCGGACAGACACACTGCGCAAACCCACAGGTCACCCATTTCCCACCCACACGAACAGCTCCAGAACTACTGTTTAGTAACCTCGAAAAATTCTCCCTCTTTGAGCAGGAGGTCCCTTATCAATCTGACCAAAGGTCCCAGAATATGGTTTTCCGCCCGAATAGTTCATAGGCTGAGATTCGAGACAACCGTGCCCTCAGGAGGGCACCCGGTAGCGGGCGGCCATCGCCAGGGCGCGGTCGCGCAGGGCCGTACGCAACCACCCGGGGGCCAGGACCTCGCCCGCCGCACCCAGCTGCCACAGCGCCCATTCGGCGTGCCGCGCGTCCTGGAAGGTCACCTCCAGCCGCGGCCAGCCGTCCGCGCCGGTTTCCTCCCCGGTCTCCCCGTTCTCCTCGGTGCGGACGGCCAGAGCGCTGCTCACCAGTTCCTCGCGCCGCGCCGGATCCACCCGGGCCCGCACGATGACCCGGTCGACACCGGACAGGAACTGCGCACAGCGCTCCCGCCAGACCCGGTCCAGATCGACCCGGTCCGGCCGCCGCGCAGGCTCGGCGAGTTCCTCGGCGGCCAGCACCCGCGACAGCCGGTAGGTGCGATCCTGCCCGGCTCTCGTGGCCAGCAGGTAGCTCCGGTCCCCCACGGTGACTAGACCGACCGGGTCCACCGTGCGCCATTTCGGGGCCTGGTCCACCGCCGCGTAGCGGATGCGCAGCCGGCGCCCGGCGAACACCGCGCGCCGGACCTCGGCCATGGCCGTTTCGGGAGCCCCCTCGGTGACCACCGGGCGGGAGAGCAGGTCGGTCTCCGGGTCGACGAGCAACCGCTGGACCGCGTCGCTCGCGGTGGACCGGTGGCCTTCGGGCAGCGCGTCCACCACCTTGCGCATGGCCGAGGCGAGCGGCGACCCGAGACCGAGTACCTGGTCGCCGCGGGCCGAACCGGCGACCAGCAGGGCGAGGGCCTCGTCGTGGTTGAGTCCGGTGAGCTCGGTCTGGAAACCGGGCAGCAACGCGAAACCTCCGTGCCGGCCGCGCTCGGCGTAGACCGGCACCCCGGCCGCGGACAGCGCCTCGATATCGCGCAACACGGTGCGGGTGGAGACCTCCAGCTCCCGCGCGAGCGTGTCCGCGGTCAGCTGCCCGCGCTGGCGCAGCAGCAACACCAGTGAGACCAAGCGATCAGCACGCATGGAAAAAACCTACTGAATACCCGACAGGGGATGTCGTGATTTGTGGAGAGGCTGATCAGAGCAACGGCAAACGACACCTTTGGGAGCTGACATGGCCATCGAGCGAACCGCGGTCAACCCGTGGACCTGGTCAACGGAGCTGGGCTACAACCAGGGCGAACTCGTCTCCGGGCACACCCGGACCCTGTACTGCTCCGGACAGACCGCTATGAACGCCGAAGGCAAACCAGAGCACCCCGACGACATGGCGGCGCAGCTGACGCTGACCCTCGACAACCTGGAAGCGGTGCTCGCGGAGGGCGGCATGGCCCTGGCGAACCTGGTCCGGCTCAACGTCTACACCACCGACGTCGACCGGCTCTTCGAGCACTACGGCGTCCTCGCCGCCAGGCTGGGCGCCGCAGGCGCGGCCCCGTCCACCACGATGCTCGGCGTGACCCGCCTGGCCATCCCGAGCCTGATCGTCGAACTCGAGGGCACCGCCATGGCGTAATCCGGTCCGCAAAACACCACAGGGCCCGAATCTCAGTGGAGGATGCTGTTGGTTAATCCCGGAGTGGGGCCTGTGTGGGGCTTGTGTGGGGGCCTGTGTGGGGGCCTGTGTGGGGGCCTGTGTGGGGGCCTGTGTGGGGGCCTGTGTGGGGGCCTGTGTGGGGCCTGGGGTTTCGTTTCTGGGTTCGGGTTGCGGTTCCCCCGTTTCCCGCCGCTTGATGGTTGCCGTCTCCGCTGCGCGCGTCAAGGTAGTCGCGTCAAGGGCTTCGCCCGGAGCGCTCCACCTTGACCCGCTTCGCTGCGACGGCGGTTGGCGGCTATCGGGAAACGGGGGAGGAGTGGTCGGGGTGGTAGACGGGCCCCAAAGGGCCCAACGGCAACTGCCAACTGCCTCGGCCTTCGGCCGGCGCCTTCCCCAGCCCGGCGCCCACCGCCTGGCCGTGTCGCGGCCGGTCACTCGCCCAGACGGAAAAGCGGCAGCGAGGGCACCAGGCTCCCCAGCCCGGCGCGAATCGGGTCGCGTGTCGCGGCCGGTCACCCGTGCCAGCGAACACCACCAGCGGCCCGCCAGGCCCCCGGGAACGGTTTCGGCCCCTTTCCCGAAGATGATCTTGCTACCAGAAGCGAAATCAGCGCCGAACTTGCCTCTGGTAGCAAGATCACCGGGAATGAGGGGGTTTCGGAAGCAGCGGACAGCCTCCAGGTACAGGTTACGGACACCCCGGCTTGCCCAGAGCCAACACCACAGCGCTGAACCCCACCCTCGCCGCCGCTTGTCCGATGGCACGCATAACCGGCCGCGACACGTGGCCCGGTCCGCGCAGGCCTGGGGAAACCGGGGCCGTCGCTGCGGCTTTTCGTTGCCCGCCTTGACCGGCCGCGACACGCGACCCGATCCGCGCAGAGCTGGGGAAGGCACCGGCCGAAGGCCGAGGTAGTGAGTAGTTGGCCCCTTTGGGGGCCCGTCTGCCACCCCGGACCACACCTGCCCCGTTTCCCGATAGCCGCCAACCGCCGTCGTAGCGAAGCGGGTCAAGGTGGAGCGCCCGCAGCGAAGCGAGGACGAACGACCTTGACGCGCGCAGCGGAGACGGCAACCATCAAGCGGCGGGAAACGGGGGAACCGCAACCCGAACCGCAGGCACCAGGCACCAGGCCCCAGGCCCCAGGCACCAGGCCCCAGGCACCAGGCCCCAGACCCCAGACCCCAGACCCCAGACCCCACCCAGGATGCCCTACCCGAGCCTGACACAGAGAAGCCTCCCTATGTCAGCCTCTCCGCTCCTCCGGACCCCAACGCTGCGGATTCGCCAACAGCATCCTCAGTGGAGATTCGGGCCCTGCTGAACACAGTGAGGGTCTGGGGGTCGTCCCCCAGGAGAAACAACGGAACGACCCGGCGAAGAGGCCGAAGGCCCCGAGCAGGGTCGTTCCAGAGTGGAGTGGAGCCAAGGAGATTCGAACTCCTGGCCTCCGGTATGCAAAACCGGCGCTCTGCCAACTGAGCTATGGCCCCTCCAGACCAGGGATGGATTCCTGGTCACCAAGAGAGCATACCCGCATCGGAAAGCTGCCCCGGTCACGGAGCGGGAAAACCCGGGGTCCGGGGGCTGCCAGGGACCCGATGCAGCACAAAGCCGTGGGTCGCACCACGGGATTGTCGGCCCACCCACGTCTTCGTGTCACTCTCAAACGGACGTTCGGTGACACACGCGGGTGTACACCGTTGACCCGTTGGAAACCTCCCGGCCCCCTGACGGTGGCCGTTGGGATCCGCTGATCAGCTCTCGCTGGCCGCGGTGGCTTCCGTCCACAGGTCGAGCTCGGCACGGTCCGCCTGGATCTTGCGGTAGACGGCGAAAGCCCCGAGGGCCACCAGCGCCAGAACGATGATCTTCTTCACTGTCCGGACCCTTTCTCTGTTGGAAAACCGGTCGTACTCACGGACTCCCGCCCGGGGGCGGGGCTCCGAGGGCAACTTTATGAGGTTGTCACCTAGCAGACTAGCAAGCCATGGCGAGCTGTCCCCGCCATGGTGGACCGATTCACACCGGCTTCTGCGCCTGATCCGCGCTGAGGCGGTTCCGTACGGTCATGTCAGCAGCGCCATCCGACGCAGAATACCGACCGTGGCCTGCGGAGACGCGGCGATTCGGGTCAGATCCTCCCAGACCAGACGACAGGAGCGGACTGATTCCTCGGCTTCGATGATTCCGCCACCCTGGGTGGCCTCGACATAGGCGAGGTCGGCCTCGTCCTCCTCGAACTCCAGGATGGAGAAGGGTCCGGCCAGGCCGGCGTGCGGACCGGCGGAGGTCGGCAGCAGCTGAACCGTCACGCGTTCGGACTGGGTGGCCAGCTCGACGATCCGGTTGGCCTGGGCCCGCAGCAGGCCCAGATCGGCGGAGACGCGTTGGAGGGCGTCCTCCTCCACCACCGCGTGGTAGCGGACCAGCGAGCCGGAGTCGAGGATCTCCTGGCGTTTGAGGTGGGCGGCGACCATCCGTTCGGCGGCCCGCCCGTCGCGGCCGAGGGAGCGCGCCAGGGCGGCGGTGTAGTCCGGGGTCTGGAGCAGGTCCGGGACGAGGATGCCCGCGTAGGACTGGATGGACACCGCCCCGGCCTCGTTGCCGACGTAGGCGGAGGAGAGGACATCCTCGTACTCGGTCCACCACGGCCTCAGCCGGGACTCGCGGACGAGCGTCAGAATGGCCTCGCGCTGCCCCCCGGTGACCCCGTAGAGGCGCAGCAGCGCGGAGATCTCCATGACCGAAGGCCATTTACGGATCCCGGTCTCGATGTGCCCGAGCTTGGCGGGCGACCACTCGAGCTCCTCCGCCACGTCGTTGAGGGTCAGGCCCGCCTGCACACGGCGACGGCGGAGCTCGGCGGACAGTCGCCGACGGCGAACCGTGGGGCTGGTCATAACACTGATCCAATGACGCAGAGTGTCGGGATTATCTCACCAGAGAAACACGGCATCTAGCATCTAGCAATGAGTCTCTAGAAAAGAGCGACCGTTTCGATGCATTAGGGGAGGGGCGGGATACGCGGCCCTCCGGGAAAATCCGCAGCTTTGTTACAATGAGTGACTGGATTTGCGTACCAGGGAGTCACACGAGAGTGAGCGTCCAACGCCCTTTCCTCGGTTCACAGTCCTCGGGCCACATCAGCCCCACCGGCACCCGGGTACGGCCGGGCGGGAAGAATGGGCCGGGAGTGGGAGGAGCCGCACACCCCGCCAATGCCCGCGGGGCGCACTTTGTGACCTTGTGTCGTGTTTGCCGTATTCCACTGTTCAGGGGAGGAAAGCGCGTACGATGCTTGAGGCGCCCGTCCCGGCGGGCGTACCCGCACACGTAGAGGAAACCCATGAGCTACCCGCTTGACGACGCCGAGCAGCTGATCGCGAACGCGGAGGCCCAGATGCCTCCGAGCACCCGGTCACGCCTCATCGCGAAACTCCGTATGGGTAAGCACATCGACGACGCGGCGGGAGAGCTGGGCATCAGCCCCAAGCAGGTCTTCTCCACCGCGCGCGTCCTCAAGCCCTTCGGTGAGCAGCTCGACGCCACCCTCACCGACCAGCGCGACCCGTCCCTGCCCCACGGCAGCGTCACCGGGTACAACAAGCGCTGCCGCTGCCCCGAGTGCAGGAGCGCCCTCCAGCAACGCGTCTGAACCGTTTGAACCGTTCGGGGCCCGGTCCGAAACCCGGCCCCGAACACCTCGGCCCATTCCGGCCACTTCCATGACCTGCATAAACGCGCTGTTAACCCAGACTTCTCGAACCAATACGCCCTACGGAGGCTTATGGGGCGAGAGTTCGGGGGAGACCGCTGACATGAACGAGCACGTGGACTGGTCGGCGATGAGCGAGGACGACTTCGTTGCGCTGCTGAGGCAGCTCATCGATATTCCGGAAGCCGACGAGGACTAGCGCGGGACCCCGGCGGTCCCGTACCGCCGTCCGGTCCCGTCGCTACGACGGTTCCCCCTACCCCCGGTGCGTGTTCGGCAGACACGCCCCTGCCCGCCCCGTACCCCTCGGAGACAGGGGCGGTAACTCCCCCGAAGGTTCGGGCGAACGCACAGCTGGTGTTCTCAGCTGTGCCCCGCCGTCACCGTCGGCCGGGTCTCCCAGCCGTGCGCCCTCGCCGCCTCACCGGTGAAGAAGGCGACCTCCCCGGAGACCCGGATCCGCACGCGCGCGCCGATCGCGGGGGCCGGATGACGGTGCGAGCGCGCCCTGACCCGCGTTCCGGAACCGTCCACCGCCAGGTAGACCACGCTGTCGTGCCCGGCGAAGACCACGTCCGCCACCCGGCCGGGGACACCCCCGTCGAAGTCGGCCGGCACCTCGTCCGCCAGGTCGAACTCGATGCGTTCGGGCCTCAGCACGACCGATCCCTCACCCCGCTGGCCCTCGGTGTAGGGGGCCAGTGTTCCCAGGGCGCATTCCACCCCCGCGGAACCCAGCTCGCCCGGGATCACCACGGTCTCCCCCAGGTACTTGGCCAGTCCCGCGTCGCCCGGGCGTTCGTACACCTCGCGGGGTGTCCCGCTCTGCATGATCTCCCCCTCGCGCATCAGCGCCACGCTGTCCGCGGTGGACAGCGCCTCCTCGGGGTCGTGGGTCACCAGCAGGGCGGTCACCCCAGCGGTGTGCAGTACCTGCCGAACCTCCTCCCGCAGCCCCGACCGTAGTGCAGGGTCGAGCGCGTTGAAGGGTTCGTCCAGCATGATCAGGGCCGGTTCGGGGGCCAGGGCCCGGGCCAGGGCGACTCGCTGCTGCTGACCGCCGGACAGCTCGTGCGGCATCCGAGCGGCGTACCCGGTCAACCCCACCAGCTCCAGGACCTCCTCGGTACGGGCCCGGCGACGGGTGCGGCCGCCCACTCGCTCCCGCCACCCCCGGCCCAGACCGAACGCAACGTTGCGGGCCACGGACATGTGCGGGAAGAGAGCGCCCTCCTGGGGCACCACGCCCACGCCCCGGCGCTCGGGGCGCACGTGGGATCCGAGCCCCTGGGCCAGGACGCGTTCACCGATCCGGATCGTTCCGGAATCCAGCCGTTCGAACCCGGCAACCAGCCGGAGCAGGGTGGTCTTCCCGCAGCCCGACGGGCCGAGCAGGGCACCGAGCGAGCCCTCGGGAACCGACATGTCGACCCCGTGCAGCACACCGGTGCGACCGAAAGACTTCTCCGCCCCCTCGACGACGAGACCGCTCACGGGGATCACCTCTCCATTGCCGTGGCCTTGCGGCCGAGTACGAACGCGGGCACCGAGGCCAGGACGATGAGCATCATCGCGTAGGGCGCTGCGGCAGCGAAGCGGCCCACGTTGGTGGCCGACCAGAGCCGCATCGCGATGGTCTCCATCCCGGTGGGGTGCAGCATGAGCGTCACCGGGAGCTCTTTCATGCAGGTCAGGAAGACGAGTGTGGCACCGGCCGCCACTCCGGGGAAGGCCAGGGGAAGCGTGACCCGGGTGAACACCTGCGGGGGAGTGCGGCCCAGCGAACGGCCGATTTCCTCCAGCCCCGGCGGGGACTGGGCGACGGCGCTGCGCACCGAGCCGACCGCCGCGGGCAGGAACAGCAGTGCGTAGGCGAAGATCAGCAGGGGGAGCTGCTGGTACAGCGCGAAGGCGTGGTTCACCGCGAAGTAGACCAGCGCCACGGCGACCACCACACCGGGCATCGAGTAGCCCATCCAGGTGGCCCCCTCCAGCAGGCGGGGGACCCGGCCTCGGTGGCGGGCCGCGAGGATGCCGACGGGCAGCGCGAGGACCAGGGTGACGGCGGCACCGGCCGCGGAGACGCCGAGCGTGGTCAGCGCGGTCTCCACCATCCGGGGCAGGTCGACCCCGGCCGAGGAGCCCCGGGCGATCCAGTAGCTGAGGCTGACGACAGGGAAGACCAGGGCGGCCGCGGCGACCAGGACGAACGGTAGCACCAGCAGAGCGCCGGTCAGCGCCCGCACGGCGGGGGCCAGACCCGGCGCACGGGTGAGTTTGGGGGGGAGCTGTTCGAGGAGTTCGGCCGACACGTCACGGGGCGGGCGAGTCCGCGTGGCACCCGAGCCGACCCGGCTGAACCGAGCGCGGCCGCGGGCCCGGGCCTCACCCCACAGCACCAGGAGGGTGACGGCGACCAGGACCGCGCTCAGCGAGGCCGCACTGGCCATGTCGAAGCGGTTGGCGTAGTCGTTGTAGATGGCTCTGGTGATGGTGTCGTAGCGCATGGTGGCCACGGAACCGAAATCGGAGAGCACGTACAGCGCGACCAGCAGCGAACCCGCCGCGGCCGAGGGCTGTACGTGCCGGAGCGTCACCCGGGTCAGGACGTACCAGGGGCCGCGGCCCAGGGAACGGGCCACCTCCTCCTGGTCCCGGTCGGCCAGGCTCAGGGCGGCGACCACGGGCAGGAAGACGTAGGGGTACGTGCACAGGGTGAGGACGATCGCCGAACCGACGAAACCGCGGACCTCGGGGACCGCCTCCATCCACACCATCGCGGCGACATAGCTCGGGATGGCCAGGGGGAGTGTGGCGACCAGAGCCCAGAACCGGTTTCCGGGCAGACGTACCCGCGACACGAGCAGGGCCAGCCCGACCCCGAGGACCAGGCAGCCCGCGGTGACGGTCGCGGTCAGGGTGAGGCTGTTGACCAGGAGTTCGACGGTGCGGCCCCGGGTCAGCGCCTCGACCAGGGCGGACGGGCCCTCCGAGAAGGCCTGGAAGAGCACGTAGAGCAGCGGCAGGACTGCCAGTACCGCTGTCGCCCCCGCCAGGAGGTACAGGGGCAGAGCGAGCGGCAGGGAGAAGGGTAGGGAGACAACACGGCCGGAGCCTCCCCTCTTCTGGGAAGGCTCCGGCTTGGTGCGTCCGTGGTGGACGTCGGTCACTCCAGGCCCGCCTCGCGGAGCATCTCGACCGTCTCGTCCAGGGAGTGCAGGTCGCTCAGATCGATGTCGGGCTGCTCGAGGGTGCCGACCTCGGGCAGGCCCTCACCCAGCTCCACGCCGTCCACCAGCGGGTACTCAGAGGTCTCGTTGGTGAAGTAGCCCTGGGCCTCGTCGCTGAGGAGGTACTCCAGAGCGGTCTGGGCGCCCTCGGGGTTCGAGGCGTTGGCGGTGATGGCCGCACCCGCCACGTTCACCAGGCCGCCGGCGTCGCCCGCGGGCAGGTAGTGCAGCTCGGAGGTGACCTCGTCCGGGGTCTCCTTCATGCGCTCGTACCAGTAGTAGTGGTTGTTCAGGCTGATGTCGATCTCGCCGGTCTCAAGGCCGTCGAGCATCGAGCGGTTGTTCTCGAAGGTCTGGACGTCGTTGGCGACCATGTCCTCCAGCCACTGCTCGGCGGCCTCTTCGCCCTCGATCACGCGCAGGCCGGTGACGAAGGCCTGGAAGCTGGCGTTGGTCGGGGCGATGCCGACCCGGCCCTCCCACTCGGGGTCGGTCAGATCCAGCACGCTGTCCGGGACGTCGTCGACGTTCTCGGGGTTGTAGGCGATGACCCGGGAGCGTCCGGAGATGCCGACCCACTCGCCGTTGGTGGCCCGGTACTCGGCGGGCACCTGGTCGGTGATCTCGGACGGCAGCTCAGCCAGGAGGCCCTCCTGGACGAGGAAGCCGAGAGCGCCCGCGTCCTGCCCGATGAACAGGTCGGCGTTGGTGTCCTCGCCCTCGGTCTCGATCTGGTTGGCCATCTGGGCGGTGTCGCCGTAACGGACGTCGATCTCCAGGCCGGTGGACTCGCGCATCATGTCGATGAGCGGGTCGATGAGCTCCTGGTCTCGGCCGGAGTAGATGGTGATGGCCTCGTCGGCGTCACCGTTCTCGCCGGACGCGGAGTCGTCGCCGCCACAGGCGGTGGCCATCAGAGCGAAAACGGGCACCGCGACGAGCGCGAGCCTGAATCGCTGGGGGAGGGCGTTCATCGGGTTCTCCTACCGAGGTTCATGGGTATTAGACTCGGCCGGCCCGAGTACACAACGAAGGCGAGCCTAACTCAGGGAAGGCTGTCCTTACAATGTTAAACCCGATGGTAATCAACGTTTACCCCAGTGACACGCATTACAAATAAGGTCAACAGTCACCATCTGCACATTAGTTCACAGGAAGAACACTAGAAACAAAAAAGGGATCATCCGATAATAGGATGACCCCATGAAAAAAATAAGAATAATAAAAAAGGAGGAGGCTCGTTCCGAAGAACGAACCCCCTCCCCTCAAG
>NZ_ANAZ01000048.1:0-45117 GCF_000340985.1 Nocardiopsis valliformis DSM 45023 | reverse complement strand
ACGGGTCAGGAGTGATCCTGATACCGCGCCTCGGCCCGACCCACCACGCTCTCCTACTGGGTCGCCGGGCCGAACGGACTCACCGAGGCTCCCGACGCCCGAGCCCTCACCGGCCTGCTGGGGAAGCTCCTCGTCCACGGCTGAGCGGCCCGGAGTCGGTGCCGACTGTCCGCCAGGGTGGTCGGCACCCACTCATGGACTTTGGTCACTTGACGGGCCGCAGCGTCCCACGGGAGGCGGTTTCCGGTGTGACCACGCGCTTCCACGAGTGAGAATGAAGAGGTACCCCGTCCCTCTGGTGTTGTTGGAGCCCCCGTGGTCGATCAGACGAAGCTGCTCAAGGACCTCCAGAAGCAGGTGAGTCTCTTTGAGGACGATCTACGGGAACGAGGCCAGGACCCAACCGCGATCAAGGGTGTAGGGCCATCGGGTGAGCCGGAGAGCTTCAACGCCTACCTCAAGCGGGAGTACCAGAAGGCTCGAGACGCTGAGCGGACCGCCATCGCCGAGGGTGAGTGGCGGGAAGACCAGATCACCCAGGCTGCGGTGGCGTGGGTGCTGTCCACGGTCTTCGTGCGCTTCTGCGAGGACAACGGCCTCCTCGAACAGCCCTTCATCGCAGGCCCAAAGGACGAGCGCGACCGGTATGGCGTCGCCCAGGAATTGAAGGAAGCCTGGGTCCTTCGCGGACGGAGCGAGAACCCCGACGCGCCGGAGCGGACCGACCGGGATTGGTTGGAGCACGCCTTCGAGCAGATGAGCGTGTCGTCTGTCATGGCCGGGTTGTTCGACAAGAAGCACAACCCCATGTGGACGATCACTCCGTCTCACCAGGCAGCCAAGCAGCTCATCGAGTTTTGGCGCCAGGTGGGGGAGGACGGCCACCTCGTCCACGACTTTACGGATTCCGAGTGGAACACCCGGTTCCTCGGTGACCTGTACCAGGAGCTGTCTGAGGCGACGCGGAAGAAGTACGCGCTGCTCCAGACTCCTGAGTTCGTTGAGGAGTTCATCCTCGACTACACCTTGGAACCCGCTATCAAGGAGTTTGGCCTTGATGGGAACAGGATCTACCAGGAGGAGAGCGCCGGGTTCCGACTCATCGACCCGACCTGCGGATCAGGCCACTTCCTTCTGGGTGCCTTTCATCGACTGCTGAACAAGTGGCGCGAAGCTGAGCCTGGGGCCTCCGATTGGGACCTGATCAACCGTAGCCTGCGTAGCGTCCACGGAGCCGACAAGAATCCCTACGCGGTAGCCATCGCCCGATTCCGCCTGCTCATCGCCGCGATGAAGGAGGGTGGAGTCGCTGTCCTGAACGCGAGCAACCCTGAGTGGCCGATCGTTGTTGCGGCTGGCGACTCTCTGTTGCATGGGAGGGGTGCCCCTGGTGTTCAGAGGACTCTCTTTGACGAGGTGCATTATTACGCCACGGAGGACGTGGGGGAATACGAGCGGGAGTATGACCTCCTGGGGATGGCGAGCTACCACGCGGTTGTGGGGAACCCTCCGTACATTACGGTGAAGGATAAGCAGGAGAACCAGAACTACCGGGAATGCTACTCGACTTGTTCTGGGACATATGCTCTATCGGTTCCTTTTGCTGAGCGCTTCTTCGGGTTGGCGCGGCGAGCTGGTGGCGACAAGGTGGGTGCTGGATTTGTTGGTCAAATCACAGCCAACTCCTTCATGAAACGTGAGTTCGGTAAGAAGCTGATTGAGCAATTTTTCCGAAATGAAGTTCGCTTGACACATGTCATCGATACTTCTGGCGCTTATATCCCTGGTCATGGCACGCCGACTGTGATCCTGCTAGGCCGTAACGTGCTACCTTCGCCTTCTGGGTATGTGCGTGCTGCTCTGGGGATTCGAGGGGAGCCTGAGCAGCTCGAGATTCCTGCTGAGGGTTTGGTGTGGTCGGCAGTTGTTGAGCAAATGGGTAAAGCTGGGGCCTCGGAATCTGAATGGGTAAGTGTCGGAGATTTCCCGTGGGATGATTTTAAGGAGCATCCGTGGAGCCTGGCTGGTGGTGGTGCTGGGGACCTAATGGAATCCATGGAGGAAGCCCCCGGGCTCCTGGCGGATTGCCTTGATGTCATCGGTCGGACCACTCATACAGGGCTGGATGAGGCATTCTACAGTCTGGCTTCAGGGTTGAACACCAGAAGGCTTGGTGGCTCTAGCGTCCCTGTCGTCTTGGGAGACGGTGTCCGCGATTATCTGGTATCGCACTCGATCGGGGCGATGTTTCCATATGATGAAAATGGGTTGCCTCGTAAGCTTTCCTCTTTGGAGGAGAGGTTCTACTGGCGAAACCGCGAGGTTCTGCGCAAGCGGGTCGATTTCGGGAAGACGCCTGAGAGTCGAGGGCTGCGCTGGTTTGATCACAGCATGTTCTTTCCGAAAAGGTACAGGACTTCTCTCTCCATTCCGTTTGCGTTTGTGGCGACGCATAATCACTTCGTGTTGGATCGGGGTGGAAAAGTCTTCAATCGTTCGGCTCCGGTGATCAAGCTGCCGGAGGGGGCCACGGAGGATCGGCACCTGGAACTGCTAGGAATGCTGAACTCATCGTCGGCATGCTTTTGGCTCAAGCAGGTGAGTCAGGGCAAGGGGAACAGGGGTGGTGAAAGGTCAACCGGGCGTTGGGAGTGGGAGGAATACTTCGAGTTCACTGGAACTAAAATAAAGGAATTTCCGTTGCCTCGTGAGCTTCCTCTCGCGCGGTCGAGGGAGATCGACTCTCTTGCTCGGAAGCTCTCCTCTCTGGAGCCTGCCGCTCTTATCAAGTTCAACGCTCCCACCGCTGACCTTCTAAAGGACTCCCACGCGGAGTGCACTGCCAATCGCCAGCGGATGATCGCGCTCCAGGAAGAACTCGACTGGGATGTCTACCACCGCTACGGCCTCGTCACCGACGCCCAGTTCGCGGAGTTGACCATTCCCGAGACCTCTGTGATCCCGCCCATCAAGCTGGGGGAGCGGGCTTTCGAGATTGTGCTTGCTCGCAGGATGGCTGATGACCCTGCTTTTGGAGCATGGTTCGACCGCCACCGGTCCATTCCTATCACCGAGATCCCCGAGCACTGGCCCGACGCCTACAAGAAGATCGTCGCCAAGCGCATCGAACTCATCGAGTCCGACAAGAACATCAACCTCCTCGAACGTCCCGAGTACAAGCGCCGCTGGGAATCCGAGCCCTGGGAGAAGAAGGAGAAGGCTGCCCTCAAGTCCTGGCTCCTCGACAAGTGCGAGGACCGTCGTCTGTGGTTCACCACCGACAACTACGGCGACGAGCGCGCCCGCCCCCTCTCCGTCCGAGTCCTCGCCAACCGCGTCCGCGACCTCTTCCCCGAGGCCGCCGACGTCGCCGCGCTCTACGACTCCGGCAAGGACTTCGCCGACGTCATCGCCGAGATCGTCAAGACCGAACACGTGCCCTACCTCGCCGCACTCCGCTACAAGGACTCCGGCCTGCGCAAGCGCGCCGACTGGGAGCACGTGTGGGGCCTGCAGCGCGAGGAGGACCGGCTCAACGCCGACCTCGCCGAGGGCGAGAAGGAACACCGCCTCGACATCCCCGTCCCGCCCAAGTACACCTCAGCCGACTTCCGTAAGGCCGAGTACTGGTCCAACCGGGGCAGGCTCGACGTGCCCAAGGAGCGCTTCGTCTCCTACGTCGGTGCCGAGACCGACGCCGACCCCACCCTCCTCCTCGGCTGGGCGGGCTGGGACCACGCCCAGCAGGCCGACGCCCTGGGCACCCTCGCCCACGAACGCCTCGAGGAACTCGGCTGGGGCAAGGACGACGACACCCGCGACCAGGTGGTGCCGCTCCTGGCAGGGCTCCGTGAGCTGTTGCCCTGGGTCGCCCAGTGGCACACCGACACCGACGAATACGGCGAAACCCCCGCCGACCACCTCAAGACCGACCTCACCGAGCTGCGCGACGCCACCGGCATCACCGACTCGCAGATGACCGAATGGCGCCCGTCCGCGCCCAGGCGGGGCCGAGCCAAGAAGGCGTAGGCCCTCACCCCGCACCCCTTTCCCGGGCCGGAGCCGCGCTTCGGCCCGGGACGCACCCGCCTTCGCACACCGCAACCTGTCAACCCGCACCGACCATCAGCCGTCCCACCCGTTACCCCTACCAGTCACCGACCGCACACCCCCACCGCCAGGTACTCCAGCCACCCGCGCACGACCCGTCTCCCGGCTTGCAAGCCACTGCTCAGCGAGCTTCCGATGTCACTGTGCGGGCATAGGCTGGAACTCCTGGCACACCACCTGGAACCGTGTCCCGGCCACCGGGGCGCCCGCTCCGGCGCATCCGCCCCCACCACGGCTGCGCACGGTCTCCAGCCGCACCGAAGGCAGAAAGGCGCACCCAGGCGATGACGACTCCTTCCCCCGCTCCGGGCGGCGAGAGCCGAGTGATCAGTGACCTGATCGACATCCCACAGTCGGTCCAGGACGGTGATCTGGTCGTCAAGCTCACCGAGAGCACCTCCACCCGCCAGGCCCAGGCCATCGACCAGTACGTGGTCACCCCCCAGCTCGCCGAATGCTTCGACCAGGCCCTGGAGACCATCCGCACCTCGGTCGCCGACAACAAGTCCCAGGCCGCCTACCTGCACGGATCCTTCGGCGCCGGTAAGAGCCACTTCCTCGCCGTGCTCTCCGCGGTCCTGGACCACCACCCCGCCGCCCGCGACAAGCGGGGCCTGGGCGACATCCTCGTCAAGCACGACACCTGGCTCGCGGACAAGAAGTTCATCGAGGTCAAGGCGCACATGGTCGAACAGACCGTGTCCATCGAGGCCAACATCCTCGGCGGCTACGTGCGCCAGGTCCGCGAACAGTTCCCGAACGCGCCCGTCCCCGCCGTCTACCGCGCCGACGGACTCCTCGACGACGCCCGCGCCCAGCGCGCCTCCCTCGGCGACGAGGCGTTCATCGCGCAGCTCCCCGTCCGCGGCTCCGGCACCGGCAGCGACGACCCCGACGTGTGGGGCACCTTCGCGGGCCCCTCGGCGTGGACCGCCCAGACCCTCGACCAGGCGTTCGCCGTCCACCCCGACACCGAGGACCCCGCCGAGCGCACCCTGCGCGAAGAACTCGTCAGCGCCCTGCTCGGCGGACCCTTCAAGCGCTACGCCGACGCCGTCGGCGACGCCAGCAACGCCTACGTCAGCATCGACGAGGGCCTGTCCGCGATCAGCCGCCACGCCAAGCGGTACCTGGGCGTGGACGGCGTCATCCTGCTCCTGGACGAGCTGATCCTGCGCTTCACCGCCTTCATCGGCGACGAGGGCCGCATCAGCAGCGAGGTGCAGAAGATCTCCAAGCTCGTGGAGTCCTCCCACAGCGACCGGCCCGCGCCCATCATCAGCTTCGTGCCCCGCCAGCGCGACCTGCGCGACCTGGTCGGCCTCGGCGGCGGCACCGAGGGCATCTCCCAGACCATCAGCTACTGGGACGGCCGCTTCGGCCACGTCAAGCTCGCCGACGCCAACCTCACCGAGGTGGTCCGCCACCGCCTCATCCGGCCGCTCGGCGACCAGGCCGCCGCCGAGATCGACGCCGCCTTCGAACGCATGCGCAACAGCCGCGCCGAGGTGCGCGACACCCTCCTCGACAGCCAGGGCGGCGCCGACACCAGCACCTGGGACGACTTCCGGGCCCTCTACCCGTTCAGCCCCGCCCTGCTGCACGTCATGGTGGACATGTCCTACGCCCTGCAGCGGCAGCGCAGCGCCATCAAGCTCCTCCTCCACCTGCTGGTCAACCACCGCGACACCCTGCCCGTCGGGCAGATGGTGCCGCTCGGGTCGGTCTTCGACGTGCTCATCGAGGGCGAGGACAAGCCCTTCAAGGACCACCTCAGCGGCGAGTACGCCAAGATCAGCACCTTCTACCGCAACAGGGTCCGCCCCTGGCTGCTGGAGCGCAACCAGACCACCGAGGCCGCGGTCGCCGCCCTGGACGTGCGCTCGCCGTTCCGCCGCGAGGACCTGCTCGTCAAGACCCTGCTGCTGAGCGCCCTCACCCCCAACGTGCCCGCGCTCAAGGACCTCACCGTCGACCGGGCGATGGCCCTCAACCAGGGCATCGTCAAGGCCCGCCGCCCCCGCCAGGACGTCGCCGCGGCCACCAAGTTCTTCCAGGACATGGCCGCCCAGTTCGGTGAGGTGCGCGTCGGCGCCCAGACCGACAACCCCACCGTGTCCCTCAACCTGCTGCGCGTGGACACCGAGTCCCTCATGCGCAGCGCCTACCAGGCCGCCAACGACCACGCCCTGCGCCGCCTCTTCCACAAGCTGCTGTGGGAGCAGTTCGGCCTGGAGCCCGGAGCCGAACGCGCCGAGGCCGTCTGGCGCGGCACCCGGCGCGTCGTCGAGCTGGTCTTCGGTAACGTGCGCTCCACAGACGACCTCGGGCGCGAGGCGTTCACGCCGCTCGCCGAGAACGCCGTCAGGGTGGTCGTCGACTACCCCTTCGACGACAGCCACCACGACCCCTCCCACGACCGCCGCCGCATCCAGGACCTGCGAGAGGAGTTCGGCGGGCCCGTACCCGCCGTGGGATGGCTGCCCACCTTCCTGTCCCCGGGCAGGCTGGAGGACGCCCGCAGGGTGCTCATGATGGACTACCTCCTCGAACCCGACGTCATCGAGGAGAAGGCGCCCGACTGGAGCAGCGACGACCGCCGCGAGGCCCGCGCCCAGCTCGACAACCAGCGCAGCCAGCTCGTCACGCAGCTCACCGCCCTGCTGCGCGGCGCCTACGGCCTGGCCGAGGTCGACCCCGACAGCACCGACTACGGGGCCCGCGCCGAACCGCACATCGAACCGCTGCCCGACGGGCTCACCATCGCCCTGGAGGCCGGCAGCCAGTTCCCCGCCGCGCTGGAGCGGGTCACCCACAAGCTCCTGGACAGCCTCTACCCCGAGCACCCCGACCTGTCCAGCGGCAAGGGCAGGACGCCGCTGCGCCGCACCGACCTGTCCGCCGTGCTCAAGGCCGTGGAGGAGGCCAAGGCCGACCGGCTCAACCGGTACGAGCCGCCCAAGACCGACCTGGCCGTGCTCAAGCGCGTCGCCGAGCCGCTGCGCATCGCCACCGTCAGCGAGGTGTTCGTGCTGCGCGATGAGTGGCGCCAGGAGATCGACCGCTTCCTCAAGGTCAACCGGCCCACCAGCACCGACGTGCGCGTCGACGAGATCAAGGCGTGGATCCGCGCCCGCGAGGACGGCCAGGGGCTGCCCGAGGACATCGTCGACCTGCTCGTCATGGTCTACGCGGTCCAGAGCGACCGGGCCTGGATCCGGGCGGGCAAGCGCTACACCGGAGCCGAGATCGGGCGCCTGTCCGGCGACATGGTGCTGCGTCGCCAGGAACTGCCCGCCGAGGAGGACTTCCAGCGCGCCAACGAGCGCGCCCAGCGCATCTTCGGACTGCCCGCCCAACCCCTGCTCAGCGCCCGCTCCGTGCAGCGCCTGGCCGAACAGCTCAAGGAGCAGGCCCACCGGCTGCGCTCGGGCAACGAACACCTGCTGCGCGAACTCACCAGGCACGCCCGGGTCCTGGGCCTCGACGAACAGGCCCCGCGCCTGGTCACCGCGCGCGCCACCGACGAACTCCTGGGCCGCCTCGGCGGCCTGGCCGACGACACCGCGCTCGTCAACGCGCTCGCCCACGCCGAGCTGCCCGAGGACGGCGGCGTGTACCGCATCGGCATGGCGGGCGCGGGCAACCTCGCCCAGGCCCTGTCCGCCGCCAAGTGGGAACTACTCGGCTCCCTGGACACCCTGATCCAGGAGGGCGGGGACAAGTCCGGCGAGGCCGCGCGCATCCTCGACCAGCTCCAGGAGGCCGCCCGCCGCAACGAGAGCAGCCAGAAGCTCGCCACCGCCATCAGCGCCGCCGACAGCGCCGTGACCGCGCTGCTCGTCCGCAAGGCACCGGCCAGGCCCGCACCCGCCCCACCGCAGCCCGCCCGGCCCGAGGCCACCGGGGCCTCGCCCGGCCCCGGCGTCACCCTCGCCGACGAGCCGACCCTGCCCGTGCCCGCCGAACAGCCGTGGATCACCGTCACCCCCGGCGCCGACGTCGACTCCGTCGTCGCCGAACTGCGCGCCCGGCTCGACATCCCCGAGGGCAAGAGCATCCAGATCACCATCCGGGAGGCCGAGTGAGCACCACCGCCCCCCACAGCACCGGCCGCACCCGCCCCGCCGCCGCGCTCGGCCGGGTCAACGCCGAAGCCGTCGCCAACGCCCTCGAACGCGCCCTGGACGCCGAACGGCGGCGCGTGGACAAGGGCCACCCGTCCTCGCGGGCCCGGGCCCTGGCCCTGTCCGCCGACCCGCACTGGGACGGCCCCGACACCCTGCCGCTGAGCATCGACACCAGCGACGGCACCACCCGGGAGGTCACCGTGCGCGTGGCCGCCGCCGACAGCGTCCTGGCCGTCGTGCACGCGCTCAGCGGTCTCGGCGACGACATCGACCACCTCGTGGTGCTCACCCCCCTCGAAGCGTCCGACCTCGGCGAGACCCTCCTCGGCAGCTTCCTGGGCGAGGAGGTCATGCGCCTCAACAACTGGGAGCTGCTGCGCTCCGAACTCAAGGTCACCCGCGTCGACCCCCGGCTGTACTCGGGCACCTGGAGCTGGCTCGCCGACACCCTGCGCAGCATCCGCGCCACCCACCAGCTCAAACTCGGCACCGGTGTGCTCAAGCTCGAACAAGCCCTGTCCATCGCCGTGTCCGCGCGCTTCGGCCGCGACCCCGGCGAGCAGGTCGACAGCGCGGCGCTGCTGGAGTGGACCCGCAACCCCGCCTCGGTCGCCGCCTTCACCCACCTGCCCGACGCCGAGAGCGAACACCTGCGCTCGGCGCTGGAGACCGAACTCGGCGCGGTTCCGCGCGTGCTGTTCACACTCCTGGACCGCGGCCACGCCCTCGACGCCATCCCCGTCGGCCTGGTGCTCGCCGAACTCGCCGACGCCGCGGACCCAGGCACCGGCGGAGCGGGGGCCCAGGCCACGCCCGCCGCCCAGCACGCCCTCATCCGGGCCCAGGAGCGCTACTTCGGCGCCAACCAGCCCGCGCCGGAGCACCTGAAGGAGTTCGCCGGCGCCTGCACCGCCGCCCTGCTGCGCATGCTCGACGGCACCGAGGACGACCACACTGACGAGACCGTCCGCCGCACCGAGGAACTCCTCTTCCAACTCGACGCCGCTCCCGTGGCACAGGCCAGCCGGCTCCTCGACGCGGGACTGCACACCCGCCTGGCCGACCTGGGCCGCCAGATCACCCTCGCCCTGGGCGAGGACACCGCCGACGGCCTGCCCCAGCCGCAGGACGTGCGCGAGGCCGAGACGGCGCTGGTGCGCCTGCGCGACCACCGCCGCCACGGCGCACGCGCCAAGCAGGAACAGGGGCGGGCCGCCACCGACGCGGTGCGGCTCCTGCGCCGCCTCGCCCTGGCCACCGCCGACGCACCCCTGGGCGCCGACACCCCGACCACCGCGCGCGGCTGGCTCCAGGCACACGTGCACCACACCGGGTGGGTCGACCGCGCCGCTTCGGCCATCTGGCACCACCGCAGCGACGTCCCCGCCTTCGCTCAGGCCCTGGACGTGCTCTACCGCAGGACCCGCTGGTGGCGGGCCGAGGTCGACGCCGCGTTCGCCGCCGCCCTCAACCGGTGGAACAGCGGGCACGTCCCCTCCGACACCCTGCTGCGCGCAGAGAACCTCCAACAGCAGATCGCCCTCCCCCTGGCCGGGAAGGCAGAGGACCCGGCGCCGCTCATCGTCGTCCTGGACGGCATGAGCGTCGAGGTCGCCGTGCAGATCGCCGAGGACGTCAACGCCGGCGGACGCCTCACCGAGATCGTCCGTGCCCCGGGCCGAGGCAGGCCGGGCGGGCGCGAGGGCGCGCTCGCCACCGTCCCCTCCACCACCAACTGCTCCCGGGCCGCCCTCCTCACCGGCAGGCTCGTCGCGGGCAAGCAGGACCGGGAACGGGCGGGGTTCGTCGCGCTGTGGGGCAGCTCCGAGTTCGGCGGCCGCCGGGCCGTACTCCACCACCAGCGCGACCTGGAGGTCGGCGCGGGCTTCCACCTGCCCGCCGCCGTCCAGCAGGACATCGACACCGCCGACAAGGTCGTGGGCGTGGTGCTCAACACCATCGACGACGCGCTCTCGCGCGGCAGGGAGATCGACGCCGCCACCTGGCAGGTCCGGCAGGTCGGCAAGCTCGGATCGCTGCTGGACGCCGCCGCCCGCGCCGGACGCCCCGTCGTGCTCACCTCCGACCACGGCCACGTGTGGGACCGCGGCGACGCCGTCAAGACCCAGCCGGGCGAGTCCGCCCGCTACCGCACCGGCGAACCCGGCGACGGCGAGGTCCTCGCCGCCGGCGACCGGGTGCTGGAGGGCGGTGACACCCTCGTCGTGCCCTACCGGGAGGACATCCGCTACACCGACCGCAAGGAGGGCTACCACGGCGGGTTCTCCGCCGCCGAGATGGTCATCCCCGTGCTGGTGTTCGTGCCCGTCCTCGACTCCGGACGGCTCGGCGGAGGCCGGTCCGAGGACCAGGTCCCCGACGGCTGGCAGCGGCTCGACGCACCCGACCGCGAACCGGTCTGGTGGACCCAGGCGCTGGAAGGGACGAAGGAGACCTCACCGGACTCCGAGCCCGCGCGGGGCCGGTCGCCGCGCCCCGGCGCGCCGGGCGAGGCCAAGCCCGCCCCGCGCGCCCGCAGGAAGCAGGCCGTGCCCGAGCAGACCCCCGCCCTGTTCGGGGAGGACGCGGTGGCCCCGCGCGGCCTGGGCGCCAGGACCGTCGCCTCACCCGTCTTCGCCGCGAGCCAGGCCCGCGTGCCCAAGGCGCCCGCCCCCGAACACGTCGCCGCGCTCATCGACGCCCTCGAAGCCGCGGGTGGCACCCACCCGCGGCTGCCCGTCAGCGCCGCCTCCCGGGCCTCGGGCGGACCCGAGAGCCACCCGCGGGCCGTGCGCCACCTCAAGATGGTGGGCAAGATCCTCAACGTCGAGGCCTACCCCGTCCTCACCCTCACCGACGGCGACCGCAGCGTCGAACTCAACACCGCGCTGCTCCGGCAGCAGTTCCCCGAGGAGGGCTGAGCGTGAACCCTGTCAGTACGGCCCGCCGCGCAGAGGTCGTCGGCGCACTGCGCCGGGGCACCGTCCCGCACAGCGGCCTCGACCTGTTCGCCGTCGGCCTCGAACGGTTCGAGAACGCCCTGGACAAGGAGCTGGGCAACGCCGCCTCGGGCGGCGCCGACTTCAAGGCCGTGCGCGGCGAGTACGGCTCGGGCAAGACCTTCTTCGTCCGTTGGCTCGCAGAACGCGCCAAACGCGCCAACTTCGCGGTCACCGAGATCCAGATCTCCGAGACCGAGACCCCGCTGCACCGGCTCGAGACCGTCTACCGGCGCCTCACCGAACGGCTCTCCACCGCCACCCAGCCGCCCAGCGCCCTGCGCGAGATCGTCGACAACTGGTTCTACTCGCTGGAGGGCGATGTCGTCGCCGACGGCAAGGTCGACGACAGCGACGAGGAGGCGCTCAACGAGGCCGTCGGCGCGCTGCTGGAACGCCGCCTTGCCGAGGTCGCCAGCGCCAACCCCTCCTTCGCCGCCGCGCTGCGCGGCTACCACCGGGCCCAGGCCGAGGGCGAACACGCCGTCGCCGAGGCCCTCATCGCCTGGCTCGGAGGCCAGCCGAACGTGGCCGCGGCGGCCAAGCGCTACGCCGGGATCAAGGGCGACCTCGACCACTTCGGTGCCCTCGCCGCGCTCAAGGGGCTGCTCGTGCTGCTGCGCGACTGCGGCCACCCCGGGCTCCTGGTCGTCCTCGACGAACTGGAGACCCTCCAACGGGCGCGCACCGACACCCGGGAGAAGGGCCTCAACGCCCTGCGCCAGCTCCTCGACGAGATCGCCAACCGGCAGTTCCCGGGGCTGTACCTGGTCATCACCGGCACCCCCGCCTTCTTCGACGGGCCGCAGGGCGTGCAGCGCCTGGCCCCCCTCGCCCAGCGGCTGCACACCGACTTCCTGGCCGACCCGCGCCACGACAACCTGTACGCCGCCCAGATCCGCCTCGGCGGATTCGACGCCGACAAGCTCCACGAGCTGGGGCTGAAGGTCCGGGAGCTGTACGCCGACGGCGCGGACGACCCCCAGCGGGTGCGCGAGCGAGTCGACGACGGCTACCTGGTCGGCTTCGCCGAGGCGGTGGCGGGCGAACTCGGCGGCAGGGTCGGCATCGCGCCCCGCCTGTACCTGCGCAAACTCGTCGACGTGATGGATCGCGTCGACCAGAACCCCGACTTCGATCCCCGGCAGCACTACAGTCTCACCGTCACCGGCCAGGAACTCACCGAGGTCGAGCGGTCCGTCCACGTGCAAAGAGCCGCGAGCGCCGACGAGGTGGAACTGGACCTGTGAGCCCCACCCCCGCCGCGGGCCCCGGGCCCAGCAGCCTGGACCTGCTCCACCCCACCCTGGCCCACCACGTGGTCAACACCCTGGGCTGGCCGGGGCTGCGTCCCCTGCAGCGGGAGGCGCTGGCCCCGCTCATCGACGGGGACGACGCGATCCTGCTCGCCCCCACAGCCGGCGGCAAGACCGAGGCCGCGCTGTTTCCCCTGCTGACCACGATGGCGGGTCGGGCGGGGGAGGGGTTGTCACTGCTGTACGTGTGCCCCATCAAGGCGCTGCTCAACAACCTGCTGCCCCGGGCCCAGGCCTACGCCGGGTGGATGGGACGCACCGCCGAACTCTGGCACGGTGACGTGTCCTCGGCCGGGCGTCAGCGCATCCTGCGCAACCGGCCCGACATCCTGCTCACCACCCCCGAGTCCCTCGAATCGATGCTGGTGAGCACCAAGGTCGACCACCGGGCGTTCTTCAAGAACCTGCACGGCATCGTGGTGGACGAGGTGCACGCCTTCGCCGGGGACGACCGCGGCTGGCACCTGCTCGCCGTCCTGGAACGCCTCGGCAGGGTGGCCGGGCGGCCGATCCAGCGGGTGGGGCTGTCCGCGACCGTCGGCAACCCCGACGAACTGCTGACCTGGTTGCAGGGATCGCAGGCGGGTAAACGTCCGGGCCGGGTGATCGCCCCCGGGGTACGACTGCCCCAGGCCGGGCACATCCCCGAGGATCCCCCGCCCGGGGAGGTCGAACTCGACTACGTGGGCTCGCTGCGCAACGCCGCCAAGGTCATCGCCTCCCTGCACCAGGGCGAGAAACGTCTGGTGTTCTGCGATTCGCGCAAGTACGTGGAGGAACTCGGCCACGCCCTGCGCGAGTTCGGGGTGACCACCTTCCTGTCCCACGCCTCCCTGGCCCTGGACGAGCGTCGCCGTGCCGAAGCCGCCTTCGCCGAGGCCCGCGACTGTGTCATCGTCGCCACCTCCACCCTGGAACTGGGCATCGACGTGGGTGACCTGGACCGGGTCATCCAGATCAACGCACCGGGAACGGTCGCCTCCTTCCTGCAGCGCATCGGCCGCACCGGGCGCAGGCAGGGCAGCGCCCGCAACTGCCTGTTCCTCGCCGTGGACAAGGCCGGGCTGTTGGACGCCGCCGCGCTCCTGCACCTGTGGGGCCAGCACTGGGTGGAACCGGTGACCCCCACCCCCGAACCCCGGCACATCGTCGCCCAGCAGTTGCTGGCCCTGTGCCTGCAGGAACCCGAGGTGGGGGAGCGGCTGTGGCCCGAGTGGTGGGGCGACCTGGAACCCTTCCACCAGGGCGTACCCATCGCCGCCCACCTGATTCGTGAAGGGTTCATCGACCTCGACGGCGGCCTGATGATGATCGGCCCCGAGGCCGAGAAGCGCTTCGGCCACCGCCATTTCATGGAGCTCACCAGCGTCTTCACCGCGCCGCCCCAGTTCACCGCCCTGCACGGCCGCACCGAGATCGGCCGGGTCGACCCGTCGCTGCTGGCCGCCGACGAGAAGGAAGCCGGGCCGCGCCGCCTGCTCCTCGCCGGGCGCACCTGGGCGGCCACCTGGGTGGACTGGCGCCGCCAGCGCTGCCAGGTCGAACCGGTCGAAGGCGGGGGCGGCAAGGCCAAGTGGGACTCGGGCGGCCACCTGGGCTCCTTCTTCGCCCTCACTCGCGCCGTCCGCCAGGTGCTCCTGGGTACGGACCCGAAGGTCAGGCTCACCCAGCGGGCGGTGAAGGCTCTGGCCGAGGCCCGCGAGGACCACCTGGACCTGGTCCACCCCGGCGGCACGGTCATCGTCCGCGCCACCAACGGCGACCTGCGCTGGTGGACCTGGGCGGGCGCCCGAGCCAACCTCACCCTGGCCGCCACCCTCGGCCGCGCCGCCGACCCCAAACAACAGCCCACCGACGCCTGCCTGCGGCTCAACGCCGAACTGGACCCGCACACCTGGGCCGCCGCCAAACAGGCGGCCCAGGAACGCGTCACCCTCCCCGAGGTCTCCACCCGCGCCCTGGACGGACTGAAGTTCAACGCGGCCCTCCCCAAACACCTCGCCGAACGCACCCTGTCCGCGAGGCTGGCCGACATCGAGGGCGCGAGAGCTCTTCTGAAGGAACCCACTCGTTTCGTTCAGCTTTAGTCTGGAAGAAACCCACCCCCACTCCGAGGGTCCCATGACGCTCGCCATTTTCACCAAAGACAGCCATGAGCAGCCTGTCCTCTCCCACCCTCCCGGCGAAGGCTTTCCAGGCGGCACGATCTGTCGCTCTCCGCCGTTCTGCTCAATGTGGTGGCGGCGTACCTGAGGAAACCAGCCACCCATGCTGAGGCGTAGATCAAGCGAAAGACCTGGAGGGAAATGGTCGCGCAGGAGACCGCGCTGGTGAACAACTCCGCGGTGTTCAACAACCCGGTCGAGTTCCTCAAGATGGTGCAGCTTGGCCACCTGCACGGGAACCTCTTCGTATACCAGTTCGGTACGGAGGGTCTGGAGCCGGAGAAGAAGAGCTGGCAGTACCAGAAGTACCTGGCGGACACCTTCCACCCGGCGTCCAGGGAGGCCTACGAGCGTTTTCGCGGGGTCTTCAGGAACACACGGTGGGGGGTTCTGGTCGGTGAGCCAGGAAGCGGCCGGGAGACCGCGGCGATCGCTCTGCACACCTCGTGCGGTCTCCAGGTCCACCAGGTCCAGTTCGGTCAGGACAACGACAACCCGGACGAGACGCCGCACAGCCGACTGGGCAGGACCAAACCGATCCCGGGCGCGGGCTACATCGTCGACCTCTCCACGATGAGCAGCGTGGATGCGCAGGTGGTCAACGCCGTCAGAGCGCTGTGGCAGAAGTTGGAGGGGGTCGATTCCGCGCTGATCGTCATCACCCGGCCGGGAACCTACGACACCGCCTTCTCCGAAGCACCGGTCTTCGAGGTCGACCGGCCCCTCGCCATCGATGTGCTCGCCAAGCATCTGGCGTACTTCCCCAGTGCCAAGGGTGTCGAGGCGCTGCCGCGCTGGCCGGAGATCAAGACGCTCATGGCCGAAGCGTCCCCCACGGACGCGGTCCGTATGGCCAACATCGGGTTCAGGACCTTCACCGCACGCGACAGGCAGGGGAGTTTCGACGCCTGGGTCCACGAGGCCATCGGGATCTACAGCGACTGGAAAGCTGAACTCGACCGGTGGTTCGAGGAGCACAGGGGCGGGCCCGAGGCAGCATGGAACCGCATCGTTCTCATTTCCGTGGCCGCACTGGAAGGGCTGGGCAGCGAGGAGGTCCTCAAAGCCGCGGACACACTGGCCCCGATGCTGCGGGTCGAGAAGGGTGACGCGGGCGGTCTCACTGGTCTCGGGGTGGAACCGACGTTCAGGCTCGTCGGAGCCGAACGCGGGGAGGACGACCGGGTGCGGTTCACCAAACCCGAGTACTCGGCCGCGGTCCTCGACTACGTGTGGTCCCAACTCCCGCGGATCCACCCGGAGCTGCTGGCCTGGACCGACGCCATCGCTGCGGAGCGCCCCGAGGAGTGCCTCGAAGCCGTGCGTGACGCGTGGATCGGTCTGGCCCTGCGCAGGAACGACCCCGGGTTGACGATCCGGCTGCTCGACGAGTGGATGAAGGGGAGAGCCCCCAGGAAGGCCGTCGCCGGGCTTGCCGCGGAGGTCGCTTCCTGGCCTGACTTCGGCAGCAAAATGCGTCGAAGACTCTATGAGTGGGCGAGGAACCCGAAGACGGACGAGCATGCCGCCGTGGTGGCCACAGCCTGTGCCACCTACAGCCGGGACGACGTCGTCTCCGCGCTTTTCCGACTCAAATGGCTGGCCCAGGCGGAGTCCGGGAAGGCTCGGGAGGCCGCACTCGGCGCTTTGTCGGAGATTGCGGAGGACACAGAGGGTTTGTTCGCAGTCGTCCGGGCGATCGTGGATGAATGGAGCCATTCGGGCGTCCCGGTCGAACGGCGGGAGATCGCCCGCCGGTTCGTCACCGATCGCCTGGCCCGTGCCGAGGACGGGGTTCCCGAATTCCTGCTGATGATCGAATCCGCATCGGGCGACCCCCGGAACAGAATGACACGTCATGTCGCTGACCTGTGGCGATCGCTTCTCGACCAGGAGGACGACGAGGCCTTACAGGTAGCGATCGGGCCGTGGGTGACCTGTGTTCTGGAATCAGAGGCCAAGCTCGAACCGGTCATGCGGATCTTCGTGGCGGCGGTCGCTGGCACGAAGCAGACGCCCGGAGGCACTGAGGCAAGTGGACGTACCGTCGTCTTGGGGCGGACGATCATCGAGTGGTGCGACCGCAACGGGATCGACCGGGGAGCCAGATCCGTGTATGGGATCCTGACACGCCTCTTCACCGCTCACGAGCCCTTCCGCGACGGAGACAGGTGACAGCTCAGGTAGGTCTGCCTGACGCTCGAGGGTGGCCCAGGCACTCGGGCGTCAGGACTTGAATTCCTCTGGCTTGCTCTCACTCCTCGGTTCTACCTTGATGGATGAAGCTACCGGCCACGGGCACCCTGCTCTGAAGTGCGGTGCTCGGTTCAGCGAAGCACGGTGGGGTCAGCCCACACGGCGACCCCACGGGCAGGGCCGACGCGTTCGGCCTCCAACTTCAGATACTGGGCCCCTTCCACGTCGATGGTGATCTCCTCGGTTTCGCCGCGTGACAGCGTGTGGCTGAGGACGTCCCCTGAGTCCACATACATCAGGAAAGTGATCTGGGCACCCTCTGGGGAGTCGCTGCTCAGGCCGATCAGCGCCGTGAAAGTGGTCCAGTCCTTACCCAGGTTGTACTCCATCGAACACTGGACGCATTCCTTCAGGTAGACGGTCTGGGCATAGGTCTCGCCGGCGACCTGCATGGTCCCGGAGTCCTGCCGGTGGCCGGACGTCGTCGTCTCAAGCTTCAACAGTGATTCCTCTTCGGGGGCGGAATCAGGTGAGGAGGTCGGCGAAGCTGAACCGCCGTCGGAGCTAGCCTCCTCTGAGCGCTGGTCGGGCTCTTCCGCGTCCTCGTCCTCTGGGGCCTCCTCACCCTCTGCAGAATCCGAGGGCTCCTGGGTGGGAATACCTGCGATGATCGTCTCTGAATCGGTCCCGTCGGCTCGGCTCTCCTTGGTTTGAAGTGCCCAGTGTTGGGCTGCGCCACCGGCGACGGCAGCGAGGATGAGCAGAATCGATACCAGTAGCACGATGGAAGCCCAGGACCAGCTGACCTGCCTCTGCGGCCAAGGGGTGGACGACTCCATCTTGACGGAAGAAAAGATCGCTTTAGTCAAGAAGGTGGCCAATGCGCACCAAGCGATGAATAGGGCGACCGGAGTTGCGGTGACCCAGGAGAAGAACTCCCAGGAAGAGGCTTCAGTGGCGCCTCCACCGATCCACAGCAACCATGCGATCAGTCCCAAAGTGGCCAGTAGCCAGAGCAGCCCAGTCGCTATCAGGTAGAACGCATGTCTCATGCCGGAAATTATGGTCGATCGGAGACCTGAGGTGCCAGTGGATTGGGGGATTGATCGCCTGCTTCTTGATAATTGTAGCTTTCGATTCTCATGGTGCTTGTGGTGGATTAAGGCACTGTTTGTCCTTTTTGATCCTGTGTCTTCTGTGAGCAATTCCGGGACTCGACGTGCGCCCGCGAAGCTGGTTTGGCACGGCCTCCGACGCAACAGAACCTCCGGGACGCGGCGCAGGTGCGGTGTTCCCTGGTTCCCCAAGTGCCCCAGGTACAAGGGCTTCTGTGTGCGAGTGGCGAGCATGTAGTGCATGGAACGCAGGCCGGGATGGAACGGGTACTGTCCCCGGTACAGTTGGCGCTGCGCGGGCCGGAACCGGCACCCGATGACCCCCGTCTCGTACGGCTGCTGACCGGCCACCGCGCCCCGGTGCGTGCGGTGACCTGGTCTCCCGACGGCGAGCGCCTGGCCACGGTCGGCGCCTACGACGCCTCCGTGCGGATCTGATATCGCGACGGTTGGCGGGAGGAACACCGGATCGACATCGAGGGTGCCGCGCTGGACGACGGCCAGTGGACTCCCGACGGCCGCTGGCTCGCGGTCCTGGGTAAGAGCAACCGGTTCCCCGACAACGGTGGGTACGGCCCGGATGACATCCACGATGGGGAATCCCGCGTCGAGTACGTGAGCATGGTTCTGGTGTTCGACACCGGCACCTGGCATGAGGTCGCCGCGACCCCCACCGCACCACGGTTCTGGATCGGGGACGATCCGGTCTTCACCTGGTCGCCTGACTCCCGTATCGATCGCCGTCGGGGAGAACAGCAGCGTGCGCCTGTGGGAGTTCGGGGCAACGGAGGAACAGCCTCAGGTCAACACCCTGCCCGGCTTGGGAATCAGCTCCCTGCCCGGGGCGAAAAGGGTCGAGGAAATTCACTGGCGTCCTGAAGGAGTCCTGGAAGCCCGGGCCTGGACAGAGCGACCGGCCTCTGAAGAACACAGGCCTTCGGTATTCGCACACGTGGGCGTGACCTGGCCGGATCCGCTTTCCGCCCCCGATCACCGGACACGGGGTGAGGACGTCGAGTCAGGGCACGGGTACCAGGAGCCGCGTACCAAAGCCGTGGGCTGGTCACCCGACGGGAGCAGGTGGGCTGTGCCGCGCTCACACCACCGGGGGTGGCCGGACTTCGTCCTGTGGGACACCCGCGGGACGGAGGAACCCACGGAGGTCGGCCGCATCGACGTCGCCCCGGAGGAGACGGAGGCGTTGGCCTGGTCGCTCAGAGGGGACCTACTGGCCACGGGCGGGGAGAGCTCGCGTTCTGCCCTGACGCGGACCACGTGGTCAGCTCACAGCATGGAAGTACCGCTCGTGGGGGAAGCGACGACCGTGTGGAGAAGGTGATGCTGACCCTGTGGGGCCCAGCGGTCAGAGACTGGTCCGCGAGTACCTCCGGGGAGACCTCGCCGAGAAGGGGCGTCTGGATGAGTTCCCGGTGGGGTGCGCCGTGAGCCGGATCCATCTGGCCTGGTGCGGCAGACATGGGCGCTCGCCCTGCACGACCTCGAAACCCTCCGGCCCCTGAGCAGGGTCAGGCTCGGCGAGGAGACGCGATCGGTTTCCTTCTCCCCGGACGGTTCCACCCTCGTCGCGGTCGGCTATTAAGGAGTACGCGTCGCCACCGTGGTGAATGCCGGTACGTGAGTTCAGCGTCGGTTCCATTGCTCGCGTGAACTCGGTGAGGGCCCGGAAAAGCCCCCTGGGGCAAGGGGTCTTGTCGCCCTGGACACAGGGAAGTGTCCGTTTCCTGGATATCCGGTACCGATCGGTCCGGGGCACTGTGGTGGCCGGTCCGGATTTCCCGGTGCCGGTTCCCCGCCCTCGGAGGGTTCAGTGCCCACGTCTGCCGAACACAGCAAGCGGTGCGAACAGACCGTCGAACCGACGTGTGTCTGTTCGATCTGCGGCGGCAGCGCTCACGGTTGGTCCGGTCACCTTGAGCGGGCACGTCGAGGTGATGAGGGAATTCCAGACCCGCGGACTGATCCGGCCAAGGCTTCAACCGCGAAACCCGTTCGGGTGATCGGGCCTGGGGTTCAGCGGGACAGCGTCCAGTCGCCTTCGGAGGTGATGGACAGCAGCACCGAGCCCGCAGAGAGACGCGCCTGGCCCTCGTAGGGGCCGATGGTGTTGACGATCAGGTCCCGGTCGCCGTCCGTGTACGCCCAGATGGCGAAGTTGCTGTCGCCGCTGTGGCTGAGATCGAGGATGGTGAGCCCGTCGGGCTCCCACTCCAGGACGAGGACGTCGTCGCCGTTTCCTGAAGCCTCGTCGTCATCCTCGGGCCAGGTGTCGGCTTCGTGGAGGGGCTCCAGGCTCACCTCCCACGCGCCGTCCGCGCTGATGTCCAGGGCGGCCAGTTCCTCGCCGACCAGGTCGTTGTACAGAACCGTTCCCTCGTAGGGGCCGATGGTGTTGACGAGCAGGTCCTGGTTCTCCCCCTGGGAGCCCACGGCCCACACGGCGAAGTTGGAGGAGCCGTTGTGGCTGAAGGTGGCCACCCGTGGTTCCTCGTGCACGTCCACTCGGAGGACGGTGTCGCCGACCCCGTCGTAGGACAGGGTCTCGTCGGAGCCGAGTGCGGCGGGTGGCGCCGCTCCGAGTAGGGGGAGGACCAGGGCTGCCAGGGCGGGCAGGCACAGGGTGGCCCTGCGGTTGCGGCGGGTGCCTTCGGTCGTGCCGCGCATGGTGTCACATCCGTCTCCCACCCGGTCCTTCCGGCTGGCCGGGGTGCTGGGGCCTCCCCACCAGGATGAGCCTGAACTGCGGTTTCGTGATCGTCCGTGACGGTTTTCAGAGGGAAGTTTTGCGCGCTGGTGCATCCGTGGTGCCGGAGGGCCCTGACCCGCGGACCAGCCAGGAGTGCCGGTTTTCCACAGGCCTCTGCGGGAGCGCGGCGATTCTGTGAGCATGGAGGTCGAGCATCCCCCCGAACCCGCGAACACGAAGGAGTTCCCCCTTGGGTAAGGCCAACCGGGAGCGTCGCCGGGCCAAGCAGAAGAAGACGCGTGAGCAGCGGCGTCACCGGGCCTCGAACACCGCGAGCGGAGCCTTCGCCGGGGGCCGTGAACCCGGCCGGGACGAACTCGTCCTCTCCCTGGTCGGCCAGGCCGTACACGGCCTGCACCAGGGCGCGGACGAACCGGAGCCCGAGCTGGTGGCCGCCCTGGTGGAGAACCCCTCCCCGGGGTGGGCACACGCCGTGGACCGGATCCTGTTCACCGCGCTCGAAGAGAGCGTCGGCCATGTCTGGGAGAGCGGCTGGCAGCCAGCGGAGCTGGTCCGGGCGGTCAAGCGGGAGCTCGGGCGCGAGGCGGGCGCACTGGTCGCTGACGCGGTGGTCGTCGAGAACCGGCGCTACGCCGCGGCACGGGTGGCCGACGTCTGGGCCGCGCAGGTCCGTGATCTGGGTGAGCCCTGGTGGGGCGAGGGTGCCGTGCAGCCGGGTGAGTTCGCCGAACGGCACGGTCCCTCCCGGCAGGCCTACGTCGGCATGGCCCTGTGCGTCCTCGCCCTGCTGGCCGCTCTGCCCCCGCTTCAGGTACTCCTTCCGCTGCCAGGGAAGGCATGGGCGAGGCCAGTACGGCAGGGGGAGCAGGCGGACCCGGCCAAGCTCGCCAAGGTGCGGGCGCTGCTGGCCAAGGCGGAGGCCACCGAGTTCCCCGAGGAGGCCGAGGCGCTGACGGCGCGGGCGCAGCAGATGATGGCCCGTCACCGCATCGACCACGCTGCCCTGGCTGCTGAGACGGGTACCGAGTCCGAGGTCGGCGGGCGCCGTCTGCCGCTGGACGCCCCCTACGAGCAGCACAAGGCCGTCCTGTTGAACGTGGTCGCCGACGCCAACGGGTGCCGGTCGGTGTGGCACAACCACCTGGGGTTGTGCACGGTGATGGGCCAGGCCGAGGACGTCAACGCCGTGGAGATGCTCTTCACCTCGTTGCTGGTCCAGGCAACGCGGGCGATGCAGCGCGCCGGTTCCACTCGGGACGTGCGGGGCCGGTCCAGGACCCGATCGTTCCGGAGTTCCTTCCTGTCCGCCTTCGCCGCCCGGATCAGTGAACGCCTCAACGAGTCGGTGCACACCGAGCAGGACCGGGCCGTACACGAGTACGCCCGGGCCGGAACCGACCTGCTGCCGGTGCTGGCCTCGAAGGAGCGCCAGGTGGAGGAGGCGGTCGCCGAGGCCTTCCCTGAACTGGGGTCGGTGCAGCTGAACCACTCGAACAACGTCCAGGGCTGGCGGGCCGGGCGGGCCGCGGCGGACAGCGCCGCCCTGCACACCGGTCAGCGCATCGAGTCCTGAGCCGGTGGTGCGCAGTTCGGCGCTGATCCGGTGTGGCAGTTCGGGTGAACACCGGGTGTGGCCCGGAGTGAGGGGATAGTTTCGCACCATGGACGAGATCTCTGCGCGACCAGCGCTACCCGAGCCGATCCCGCCCGGGTTGTCGAAGGCCCTTGAGGGATTCGACCTTCCCCGCGGGGTCGTGCGCGAGCTGGAGGAGGACCCGGACGAGGCCGGGACGATCCTTCTGGAGACCGCTTACCAACTCGACCGTTCTGGGCGGCCGGACCAGGCAAGGGAACTCCTGCAAGCACTCCGGGAGCACCCTCCCGTACCCGAGGACGGGCAGTTCGCCTCGATCGAGATCCTGTGGCGGCTGCGCGAAAACGGTGGAGCCGACGCGGTGCGGGAGGCGGAGCGGATGCTCGAAGAACTCCTGCGGCCCGGCGGCCTGGAACCGGGGACAGCCGACCTTCTCGCCGAGGACCTGATGGAGGCGGGAGACCTGGAGCGGGCGCTGCGCTGTGCCAATATCGCCTCCCGTGAGCTGCTGGTCGAACCCGCCGACGCGCTCGTCGACGCCGACACGGGCATAATGCGCCCCCTGGTCATCCGTGCCCGGCTTCGCGGCGAACTGGGGCTGCCCATGGACGAGCACGACGAAGTGGGCCTGGCGGTGGCCGAGCGTCTGCTTCGGGAGAACACGGACCTGGACTGGGACGAAGACTTCGAGGAACCGGACGAGGACCTGCCGGGCCGGCGCGGAGGAGTCTTCCCACCGACCGGACGCCTCAGGGGGATTCAGGTTCTCGTCCGGCGCGGCGACTTCGACAGGGCGCGCTCGCAGGGCCTGGTCACCGATGACACCGCCGGGCAGGGGCCGGACCGCTACTTCAGGGCGGCCGAACAGGTCCTGCGGGACTCATCCGAGGCGAGCTTCGGGGCGTCCTTCCACACGGTCCTGTTCGGTGCCGACGAGATGGCGGACTTCGCGGCGGCCCGGGACCTGGACCCCGCTGACGCGGACACCCACCGGGCCTGGGCGCACTCCGAGACCCCCGACGGCTCCCCGCGTCTGCTGGCCTGGCCGCCGGGGCGTAACGAGGCGTGCTGGTGCGGTTCGGGCCGCAAGTACAAGAAGTGCTGTGGTTCCCCGGCCCGCACCTGAGGCGGGCACGGGTGCAAAGCCCTTCCCGGCGGCGCTCCCCGGCGCCATGCACCGTGTCCGCGGCGCCCTCTTCCGGCCTGCTCAGGACTTGCGGCTCGGGCCCCAGGGGTCGGTGGGCTGGAGCACGGCCTCGCTCAGGGCCTGGGAGCGCAGGTGGGTGATCTCCTGGTACTCGGGGTCGGCGACCATGCGGCTGAAGGCCTCCCGGCCGGGGTAGCGCACGAGTAGTACCGCGTCCCAGTCCTGACCCTCCTCGGCGACCAGGGGTGTGGCCCCGTCGCCCGCGTAGAGCAGTTCGGCGCCGTACTTGCCCAGCAAGCGCCCCGCCCGCCGGGAGTACTCCTGGTACGAGGCGCGGCCGTTGGGGGCGAAGCGCAGTAGGTTGAGCATGACGAAGGGTCCGTCGGGGCCCTCGTTCAGCATTCTCGCGAGGTCGGGTCCGGTGGGGTCGACAGCCATGGGTGGCTCCTTGCCGTGGGGGCGGGCACGGCCGGGCTGCGGCCGCCTCAGGGGCGCCGGGAGGCCCGGTGGGCATCCAGTATGGCAAACCGTCTGGTCGGTATCTCTCGGGGGTCTCGTTCGCGCCGCCCGGACCTCCCGCGTCCCCGGGCTACCCCCGCAGCCCGGGCTGCCCGCCCTACTTCAGCCACCACCACTGCCACCGCCGTCACCACCACTGCCACCACCACTGCTGCTGCCGATGCCGCCGCGGCCTCCGTCGCCGAAGGGACCGGTCTGCGCGGACCCCTGCCGGACAGCGCCCCCTCCCGGACCATGGTGCGGATGAAAGCCCGATACGCCGTCCCCGCCTTCGCCGCCGGGGTCACCTCCCTCGCTGTCCTCTTCCCCGGCCTCGACATCATGGGCACCGGTTCCACGACCCCCACCCTGGGCTGGCTCGCCTTCCTCTTCGTGCTGACCACGCTCATCGGAGCGCTCGCCGTGCTCAGGTGGCGCCGGGTAGCCAGGAACCCCCTCACGAGGGTTCCGCCGCCGACGGACCCGCGAGTCCCCTATGTGCTCTACAACGAGGCTGATCCGGAAGGTACCCAGGCCCCTTCTACTCCGGGCCCGCCGAGCAGGACAGGCCCGCCCGTGCTCCCGCCACACCCGAGCACGGCCGTGCCCTGCGGTTGCTGGCCGCGGCACCGGAACAGGCCCTGACCACCTCCGCCGCGACGGAACTGACCGGCCTGCCCGCCGAGCGGCTGATCCCCGTACTGGCCGACCTGACCCGTGCACGACTGGTGGAGCGCGATGCCGTAGCCGAACTGTGGCGCGTCACCGAGCACGGCCGGAACGCGTGAGCCAGCGCTGAGGGAGGCTGCACGTGGGCGCGGTCGTCCCGACCGGGGCGCGCATCGGCCGCCGGGGCGGCGAACGGCTCTCCTCCGCACCCGCTGGTACGGGCCGTGCGGGCCTTCGAGCGGCTCCACCGCCGTGACTGCGGGTCTACCCTGTGCCCCGCGGGTAGGGACAACGGTGCGAGGGGGAGCGAGGGGATCCGATGGGGGCCGACGGGCAGTGGCAGGGTGAACCCGGCTCGGGCGTGCGCCTGACGGACCTGCTGTGCGGGCTCACCCTGGTCATCGACTTGGGCATGGCCCACCGCCCCGGGGAGTCGTTGCGCTCAGGGCTGGTGGCCGCGGCCTTCGCCCGGGACCTGGACCTCGGTTCCGCTACCGTCGCCGACATCCACCACACCGCCCTGTTGCGCCATGTGGGCTGCACGGCCTTCGCCCACGAGGCCGCGCTGCTGCTGGGCGGTGACGACCGGCGGGTCAACGCGGCCGGGGCCAGGACCGACTTCTCCGACGTGCGCGACATCCTCGCCACGTTCCTGCCGGGCCTGTGGGAGGGGGAGGGACTCGCGCGACGTGTGCGCCTGACCGCCGCCACCGTTCGCGCCGGGCCCGTGATGGACGGTCCGGGCCGCCGCGCCAACTGCGAGGTCGCCGCGCAGATGGCCGACCGGCTCGGCCTGGGGCCGGGGGTCGCCGACGCCCTCAGCCAGACCTTCGAGTGGTGGAACGGCAGGGGAGGCCCCGTCGGGCTCGCCGGGGAGGACGTCTCGATCGTCACCCGGGTGACGCACGTGGCCACCACGGCCGTGCTCTTCCACGGCCTAGGCGGCAGTGAGGCAGCTTTGGAGGCCCTCGACCGCCGAGCGGGCAGCCTCCTGGACCCCGACCTGGTCGCGGACTTCCACAGCTACGGTCCCCACCTGTTGGAGGAGGCCGCCGCGGCCGACCCCGGGCCCGCCCTGCTGGAGGCCGAACCCCGCCCGGTGCGTCGGCTGACCACGGCGGGGCTGGCGGAGGCGGTCGCCGCCTTCGGTGACATGGTGGACCTGAAGACCCCCTACCTGCACGGGCACTCGGCGGCGGTCGCGGAGCTGGCCCACAGCGCCGGTACCCGTCTGGGCCTGCCCGAGGCCGGAGACGGGCGTCTGCGCGTCGCCGGGCACACCCACGACCTCGGCCGGGCGGGCATCGCCTCCGGGGTCTGGGACCGGCCCGGGCCGCTGCGGGAGACCGAGCTCGAACAGGTACGACTGCACGCCTACTACAGCGAGCGCGTCCTGCGCCGCTGCCCGCCGTTGAGCGGGATCGCCGCGCTGGCCGGTGCCCACCACGAGCGCTGCGACGCGAGCGGCTACCACCGGGGCCTGAGCGCGGAGCGGCTTCCCATGGCGGCGCGTGTGCTTGCCGCCGCCGACGAGTTCGCGGCGCTGCGGTCGGCCCGGCCGCACCGCCCCGCACTGGGCCCGGAGCAGGCCGCCGCACTGCTGTCCGAGCACGCCCGCGCCGGCGCCCTGGACCCCGAGGCCGTCCGGGCCGTCCTCGCCTGCTCCGGCAGGGGCGGCGGCCCCGGCCCCGCCCCGGCCTGGCCCGCCGGGCTCACCGACCGCCAGGTCCAGGTCCTGCGCCTGCTGTGCGAAGGGCTCACCAACCGGCAGATCGCCCGGCGCCTGGACGTCTCACCGCGCACCGCCGAACACCACGTGCAGGACGTCTACACCAAGATCGGCGTCTCCACCCGCGCCTCGGCTGCCATGTTCGCCATGCGCCACCCGGTGCTGGCCCCCGCCCCCTGAGGTGAACGAACGCCCGTACCCGCGTGTGGTCCGCAGAATCGCGCCCACGGTGGTCGTCCACCGGCGGGACCACTGGGTAGAACTACCGATGTGTGATCGCCCCACCGAGGCGCACGCTGGAGCCACAGCGGCGGACACCCTCCGCCCCGGACCACCGGCGAGGCGATCACCATGACGATCCCGACCACACTCCACAGCGCCGTCTCACCCGACGGCACCGTCATCGGCTTCACGTCCACCGGCTCCGGGCGGCCCCTGGTCCTCGTACACGGCGGCACCGCCGACCGCCACCGCTGGGCTCCGGTCCTGCCGCTCCTGGAGCGCGGCCACCGGGTCCACGCCGTCGACCGGCGCGGTCGCGGCCTCAGCACGGACGGTGCCCACTACACGATCGAGCGCGAGTACGAGGACGTGGCCGCCCTCGTCGGCGCCCTCGCCCGGGAGAGCGGTGGCGGGGTCGACGTGCTGGGTCACTCCTACGGGGCCCTGTGCGTCCTGGGCGCCCTGGGGCTGACCCCGCACCTGCGCCGCGTCGTGCTCTATGAGCCGCCGCTCAACGCCGCTGGGCGGATCCCCGCCGAGGTCGTCTCCGAACTCGACTCCCTGCTCGCCCGGGGACACAACGCCGAGGCGGTGGCCTACTTCTTCCGCACGGTCGTGGGCATGCCGGAACGTGAACTGGACCTGCTCCGCGCACTGCCCGCCTGGCGGGACCGGGTGGCGGCGGCGCCCACCATCGCACGGGAGCTGCGGGCGGCCGACGCCTACCGCTTCGACCCCGAACGCCTGCGCGCGGTGACCTGCCCCGTCCTCCTCCTGCTGGGCGGGGACAGCCCCGCGCCCGTGCAGGAGGATGCCCGGGTGCTGGCCCGCGCGCTGCGCGGCTCCCGTGTGCATGTCCTGCCCGGCCAGCAGCACGTGGCCATAGACACCGCTCCGGAGCTGTTCGCCCGTGCGGTCACCGCGTTCCTCGACCAGCGGCAGGGGGTGCAGCAATCATGACCGTCAACGGCCCGTCCCGGGCCCGCCGCGTTGGGGCAGCCCCGGCCGACCCAGGGCCCAACCCCGGCCCCGGCGGCCGCGACTTCGTTCGCTTCGAGAAGGAGGGCTGGGACGGTATCGCGCACGCCTACCACCGCTTCCTCGGGCCGCTCACGGCCCTGGCCGCACCGGCGGTGCTGGACGCGGCCCGGGTGGAGCCCGGCTGCCGGGTCCTCGACGCGGCCACCGGGCCCGGCTACGCCGCCGGTCTGGCGCTGAGCCGCGGGGCCTCCGTCACCGCGATCGACCTGTCGGTGGAGATCCTCGCCCTGGCCCGCCGCCTGTGGCCGGGGGTGCGGCTGCGGGTGGCCGACGTGCACGCGCTGCCCTTCGGGAACGGTGCCTTCGACGCGACGGTGGCGGGGTTCCTGGTACCCCACATGGCCGACCACGCCAGAGCGGTCGGGGAGCTGGCCCGGGTGACGGCCCCGGGCGGTCGCGTGGCGCTCTCCACCTGGGACGCGCCCGCGCGCGTCCCCGTGTTCGGGCTGGTGCGGGCCGCGGTCGGGGCCGCGGGGGCACGCCCCGACCCGGACGTGCCTCCGGGACCGGACTTCTTCCACTACAGCGACCCGGACCGCCTGGCAGCCCTGCTCGGTTCGGCGGGCCTGCGGGACGCCGAGGTCACCGCGGTGGAGTTCACCCAGCGACTGACGGGCAAGGACGCCCTCTGGGAGGGCGTCATGTCGGGCACGGTGCGGATCTCGGCCCTGGTGCGGGGCCAGGACCGGGCCACGCGCGAACGGGTCCGCGTCGAACTCGACAGGCTCCTGGAGCCGTTCACCGACGCCAGTGGTGCGCTGGACCTGCCCGTCTCGGTCCTGGTGGGCAGCGCGCGCCGCTGACTTGGAGGAGCCGGTGCGGGCGGCTTCGGAACGGGGAGGCGGCGAGCTCCGGCCTGTCAGGGGCGGCGGTACTCCCCGTTCAGGTAGTGGCCCGCGACACCGTCCGCCTCTTCGGTGACCGCGTTGTTCAGGTTGGTGTCCCAGCCCTGGTCCAGCAGCCAGAGGTGGACGGCCTGGCGTTCGGCCGTGATCCGGCGGTAGGCGTCGCGGGCCCTGGCGTAGCGCTCCTTGCGGGCGGGGCGTTCGCGCCGCAGGTCGCGCCGGGCCTGTGCGACACGGCGCCCGTAGTACTCCTCGACGATCGCGGCCGCGTTGAGGTGGCTGAGGAAACCCTCTTCCTGCCAGGCCGCCAGTTCGCGTGCGCGCAGCGCTTCCAGTTCCTGGCCTGGAACGTCGGCCGCTCGGCCGTCGGCCCGCGCCGCGCGTGAGAGGTTCTGGGTGTTCTCCAACCTGCCGGTGAGGAAGTCCTCGATCGCCGCCAGTGCCGTGGATCGCGTGTCCTGTGTCTCCGAAGCCATCGTCGCTTCCGGTTGCCCGGTGCCCCCGTTTTCCTGGATTGCCGGTGCGCGCGGCCGGGCCGCACACTACTCGTGACCAGGTTCCCACGCCGGTGCGGTTGCGTGGTGCTCGACGGCGGGGTTTCGCTCTTTTCCCGTGGTTTCCACGGCGCGGGCGCCTGTGCGGTTCAGCCGCCGGTGTTGAGCTGCCAGATGGAGAAGTTGAGAGCGGTCGCGAACACCGTCCAGGCCCAGTAGGGCACCAGCAGGGCCGCGGCCCAGCGGGAGACGCGGGAGAACAGGACGATGGTCACCGACAGCGTCACCACCAGCAGCACGATGTCGACCAGCGCGGTGCCGCGGAGCCCGGCGGCGAAGAACAGCGGCGTCCACGCCGCGTTCAACACCAGTTGGACGGCGAACAGGGACAGCTCGGTCCGGGCTCCCCGCCAGCGGCGTTCGCGCCAGACCAGCCAGCCGGAGAGCGCGATCATCGCGTAGAGAACGGTCCACACGGGTCCGAAGAGCCAGGAGGGCGGCGCCCACGGGGGCTGTTGCAGAGCAGCGTAGTCTCCGGCGGTTCCGGGGCTGGAGAGCACACCGATGAGCGCGGCCGCGGTGACGGCGGCCGCGAACACCGCGGCGGCGATCAGTGAGGCTCCGAGCGAGGAGCGGCCGGGTGCGGTCCTTGTGGTCATGGCATCCCCTGTCGACGGTGTGCGGGCACTTCTCAGGTGAGGCCGGGGCCCGTGGGAGGACGCGCCAGCTATCCGGCAACTTTACTCTATAACCGAGCTTCTTGAAAAACATGCTATTTCTGTCAAGTCGGTACGAACCATCGCTGTGCGTGTTTGGAGCACCTCTGCGGAACCCGTTCGGGGCCGCGGCCGACACGCCCAGCGCCCTGCTGAGCCTGCGGGGAGCGGGCCCCGGGCCGGACGGCCGACTACCTGACCCGGAGCTCGCGCTCCTGCGGATCGAATGCCAGCTGCCTTGCACCGGACCGCAGTGCGCTCATCAGCGCGTCGACCAACGCGTCCACGGAGAACGGCTCCGGCAGCCTCGCCGGTGGCGCACCGGCCACTGCCCGGTGCGCGAGGCCGGTGTCCATGTGCGGGGCCCGGATGTCCAGGACGGACACCTTCTTGCGGCGGTACTCCGCGCGGGAGGCCTGCAACCACGCGGACAGGGCAGACTTGCTGGCCGAATAGGTGGCCATGCCCGCGGTCGGGTACTCCGCGGTCACGGCCGTGATCACCGCCACCGATCCGCCCGTCTCCAGTTCCCTCAGTGCCGCGCGCAGCATAGTCATCGGCGCCAGCGCGTTGACCTGGAACACGTGCTCCGTCACCCAGTCCTCGGTGTCGGCCTCGGGACCGAAGGTCACGACGCCGAAGGCGATGATCAGCGCGTCGAGTCCACCGAGTTCCCCGGCCGCGCGGGCGACGACCGCCGCGCAGCTCTCGTTGTCCAGGGCGTCGAAGACCAGGGTGGCGGCGCCGGTCTCGGACGCCAAGGCCTCCAGGGAGTCCTCGTCGCGCCCGGCGAGTACGAGCCGGGCGCCGTCGGCGCTCAGCGCCCGGCTGATGTGTCCTCCGAGTACACCCGTGGCTCCGGCCACGAGTACACGCGAGCCCTCGATCTCCATGCGGCCAGTATTTCCGCATCACGTGCCCGGGCCACCCTCCGACACGCCCCGGCGGCACCGACCGCTCCTCCCCCCAGGGGGCTCGGGCACCGGCACGGAGCCGGTTGCCCCTGCCGGTCGCCCCTGACGGCCGAACCGGCCCGTCGTTGCCCGATCAGCCTGACGCGGCGGCGGGGCCTGCCGCATACTGGTGTTATGAGTGATCCCGTCGCCACCCGAACCGTCCCGCGGTCGCCGCGGGCGCGCGCGGGTGCGTGGTTGTTCGCCCGGGTGGCCGGCTCCCAGGGGCCCGCCAACCGCGCCCGTATCCACGGGGCTCAGGGACCGCGCTGGTTCGGACCCGAACGCCCGATCCGGCGCGTGCACGGCGACGCGGCGATGTTCGTCGGCGGTGTGCGCGCACTGCTCCTGCAATCCCTGCACCCGCTGGCCATGGCGGCGGTCGCCGCGCACTCGGGGTACCGGGGCGACCCGTGGGGCCGGCTGCAGCGCACCAGCACCTTCCTGGCCGTGACCACCTACGGCACCGACGCCGACGCCTCCAGTGCGGTGGAGCGGGTTCGCCACGTTCACGCCACCGTGCGCGGTACCGCCCCCGACGGGCGTGAGTACCGCGCCGACGACCCCCACCTCCTGGGCTGGGTGCACGTCGCCGAGGTCGAGAGTTTCCTGTCGTGCCACCAGCGCTACGGTGCGCGGCCCCTGGACCGGTCCGGGTGCGACGCCTACGTCGCCGACACCGCCCGGATCGCCGAGGCCCTGGGCGTCGCCGGACCGCCGAGGAACACGGCTGAACTCCGCCAACGCCTGGCCGCCTACCGGCGCGAGCTGAGGGCGACCCCGCAGGCTCGTGAGACCGCCCGGTTCCTGCTGCGCCAACCGCCCCTGCCGCCGGTCGCCCGCCCGGCCTACGCCGCGCTCGCCGCCGGTGCGGTGAGAGGGCTTCCGCCCTGGGCGCGCCGCGAGCTCGGCCTGCCCGAACCCTCCGGCTTCGGCGCCCTCATCGGTCCGCTGGCCGCGGGCGCCGCGGTGAGCGGCATCCGGTGGGCCATGGCACCGGACACCCCGGACCACTGAGACCGCTTCGGCACGCGCCGCCGACCAGAAGAACGGACGACACCCCTGTGGCCTGCGAACACGGTCGCTTCCGATCGGGCGGCTCCGCGGTCTCCCCGGCCCGAACCGGCCAGACGCTCCTACGCGCCTTCCCCCGCGTGATGGGGGCGGTCACCGTCGGCTACGCCCTCCTCGTCCTTCCCTCACCCGGGTTCGCGCTCGGGCGCTCCGACTTCGCCCGGTGGGCGGGCGAGCGGTCGGGCTTTCGGATGGAGGACTTCTACCGGGACCAGCGCCGCCGGTTCCAGATCCTGATGGAACCGGACGGTGAGCTGACCGGCGGCCGGTGGAACTTCGACAAGGACAACCGGGAGGGCCCGCCCAGGGGTGCCGTGACACTCGACGTTCCCCCTCCCTGGCACCCCCGCGAGAACGACATCGATGACCAGGTCAGGTAGGACTTCGACCTGCTCTGCCAGGAGAGCGGAAGCAGGGTGGTGGGACGCGACGGCCCGCGCCTGTTCGCGGTCGGCCAAGCCGAGGCCCAACGGGCGCTGCGCCGTAATGGGCGTGGATGAAACGCAACGAGGCCGAACTCGCCGAGAACCACCGGATGAGGCAGCCTCTGGCCGGGATGCGCCGGTTGCCCGACCTGGAGGCCGTCCTCGAGCAGGAGCGGCACAGGGAGGGGTAGCGCGCCGACTCGGAGGCAGGTCCTGTGAGTGACCGGGAAGCAGCGGGGCCGGTGGTCTGCCGACTCCGAACGGCTGGCCCCGGCCGCGATCCGGCCCGCCCACGGCAGCGGCCGCGGCCTCCCGGGGCCGCCCCCCCGCTCCTACGACAACACCAGCCGCGGACCCCGCGGCGGCTCGGGGCGGGGCTCCCACTCGCGCGGATAACCCAGGGAGACCTCGGTGTGCGGGACCCCGTCGACACTGATGGTGCGGGGGATGTGCAGATGGCCGTAGACGACCGCGCGGGCCCGGTAGCGCAGGTGCCAGTCGGCGGTCTCCTCGGTGCCGCACCACTGGGCGAACTCGGGGTGGCGCAGCACCCGGGTGGGTTCGCGCACCAGCGGGTAGTGGTTGACGAGCACCGTGGGCAGATCCGGGGACAGCGACTCCAGCCGGGAGCGTGTGTACGCCAGCCGCGCACGACACCAGGCATCCCGCCCCGGGTGCGGGTCGGGGTGCAGCAGGTACTCGTCGGTGCACACCACGCCGCTGGCGTGCGCCACGGCCAGGGCCTGGGCCTTGGTCTGGGCGCCCTCCGGGCGGAAGGTGTGGTCGTAGCCGATGAACAGGGGGACCACCGTCACCGGACCGTCGGTGCCCTCCCACACGGGGTAGGGGTCCTCGGGGGTGTGCACGCCCAGCGCGCGCAGGCCCTCGACCAGGTACAGGTACCGTTCCTCGCCACGCAGCTGGACGGGATCCGCGGGTAGCGTCCACAGGTCGTGGTTGCCCGGAACCCACACCACGGTGGCGAAGCGGGAGGCCAGCGCCCCCATGGTTTCGAGCACTTCGCTGGCGGTGTCGGCCACGTCCCCGGCCACGAGCAGCCAGTCCTCGTCCGAGGACGGTACCAACGCCTCGGTGAAGGCGCGGTTGGCCTCGTACCTGACGTGCAGGTCGCTGATGGCGAACAGGCCCACGGCCACCGCCCTTCCGTGTCGACGCCGGATCGCGGCCACACTATCCGGTCGCGGTCCCGCCTGATCGTGTGAAGGGGTGAAGCCGAAACCGCCCGCGCCGACAGGGATCTTTCCACAGAAAGAAGGCGCAACCCCGGCACCGGTGAGCGGTTTGCTCCCCCTGACGGGTCCCCTGGAACAGGATCCGGGTAGCCCCGCCCCATGACCACGACACAGAGCCCACAGGGCACGGCAACCGTCACCACACGCATCACCGACAACTACGACGGCCGCAAGCGGGCATGGGTGAAGGAGGCGATCCGACTGCTGCACGCCGACGCCACGCGTTCGGCGGACACGCACGTCTTCCGGTTCCCGCTCCCCGCGGAGTGGGGCATCGACCTCTACGTCAAGGACGAGTCCGTCCACCCCTCCGGCAGCCTGAAGCACCGTATGGCGCGGGCGCTCTACCTCCACGCCCTCTGCAGCGGGTGGATCGAACCCGACACGCACGTGTTCGAGGCCTCCAGCGGTTCCACGGCGGTCTCGGAGGCCTACTTCGCGCAGCTCCTGGGCCTGAAGTTCACGGCCGTGGTGCCCAAGAGCACCAGTGTGGAGAAGGTGGAGCTCATCAAGGCCTACGGGGGAGAGGTCAAGAACCCCGAAGACGGCACGGATATTGAGAAGGCGGCGGCCCAGCTGGCGCAGAAGGACCCCAAGGGCCACTTCATGGACCAGTTCACCTACGCCGAGCGCGCCTACGACTACCGGGACGACCACAACGTGGCGGCGACCGTCTTCCGGCAGATCGCCGAGGAGCGCCACCCCGATCCGAAGTGGATCGTGGTGGGATCGGGTACCGGCGGCACCAGCGCGACCATCGGCCGGCACATCCGCTTCAGCCGCCGCGACACCCGTGTGTGCGTCGTCGACCCGCAGAACTCGGCGTTCTTCCCCAACTGGACGGCCCACCGGGGGCACCCCAGGAGTCAGTGGCCGCAGGACCCCTCGACCTGGATTAAGGGAAGCCCGTCCCGCATCGAGGGCATCGGGCGCCCCGTGGTCGAACCCTCGTTCATGCCCGCCGTCATCGACCGGATGATCTCGGTGCCCGACGCCGCCTCGATCGCGGCCATGCGCCTGCTTCTGTCGCGTCTGCGCCACCGTGCGGGCCCCTCCACCGGAACCAACCTGTGGGGAGCGCTGCGGATCGTCGCGCAGATGCTGGCCGACGGGGAGAAGGGCAGCGTCGTCATGCTCATGTGCGACCAGGGTGAGCGGTACATGCACAGCTACTACGACGACAGCTGGGTCGAGCACAGGCTCGGACTGAACCTGGTTCCGTACACCGAGGCGTTGGAGGGCTTCCTCTCCACCGGGGAGTGGAACGAGCCCGTGGCCGACGCGGTCCCGGCGGCGAGGCGGCCCTGAGAGTGATCCGGCTGCGCCCGACGCGAGGGGCCTGAGGCTCGCCGGGCCGGGAGGACCCCGCCGTCGACGGGGTCCTCCTCCGGGTGCGCCTGGTTCCAGGTCCCGCGGTCGCCGGCGCGGACATCCTGTCCTGTTGATCCGGGACTGGGTCTCAGGCTCTGACAGCAGGTTCCTCGCGGCGAAACGAGGAGTGGAATGGTTGGTATGTGCATGTTGGGTGATTCACTGGAGTGACCGAAACATGGTGTGTTCGGTTGGCTCTGAACCTCGAATCATCGGGTCTCCGGTCGGCTTTCTGGTGAGCTATGGGATGAGTCGGATGATTTGTCCCATTGCTGATTTATTGGGAGCTTGTCGAGGGATATATTCGACATCCGTGCTGTTCGTGGGGTTGTTTTGTCGATCAGATCTGGATTGATCTGGTCATTTGTGTCAATGGTCTGCTTTGGGTATCGGATTTGCGCGAGTGGTCCTTCTGTTGTCTGAAAAGGTTGTTCCTGTTCTTTTGTTGTGCTGTTTCTCGTAGAGTGATCCGCGGTTTGTGGGGCTCGGTCCGGAAGGTGTCGGAGCGGGTCGGGTTCCCCCGTATTCCATCCCCTTGACCCTCTCGATCCGTTCACCGCGGTCTCCGCGGAGCACGGGCACGAACAGCATGAGGAGAGACACCGCCGATGTCGATCGATTCAGCGCCCGAAGTACGCACCAGTCAGCAGAAGAGCCTGGCGACCGCGGCCGCTCGGAACCTGGCCACCACCACCAAGTCCGCTCCGCAGATGCAGGGCAAGAGCTCCCGCTGGCTGCTGAAGACGCTGCCGTGGGTTCAGACCGACGGCGGCGCCTACCGGGTTAACCGCCGCCTGTCCTACACCATCGGTGACGGCCGGATCGACTTCGTGCAGACCGGCTCCCAGGTGCGTGTCATCCCGCGCGAGCTGGGTGAGCTGGCCGTGCTGCGCGACTACGACGACATCGAGGTCCTGGAGGCCCTGGCCGGACGCTTCGTCCAGCGGGAGTTTGAGCCCGGAGAGGTCCTGGCGCAGGAGGGGAGCTCCGCCGACCACCTCTACCTGATCGCGCACGGCCGGGTGCACAAGACGAGCAACGGGGCCTACGGCGAGACCAACAGGCTCGGCACGCTGGCGGACGGCGACCAGTTCGGTGAGCGCTACCTCCTCGACACCGAACCCGACTGGGAGTTCACCGTCAAGGCGGCTACCGCGGGCACCCTGCTGGAGCTGCCGCGTCAGGAGTTCATCGCGATCCTGGACGACTCGCCGAGCCTGCAGGCGCACGTCCAGCGGTACCTTTCCGTTCCCGGCCAGCGCCAGAACAAGCACGGCGAGGCCGAGATCGCCCTGTCCTCCGGCCACTCCGGCGAGATCGAGCTGCCCGGCACCTTCGTCGACTACGAGCTCAAGCCCCGCGAGTACGAGCTGAGCGTGGCCCAGACCGTGCTGCGTGTGCACACCCGGGTGGCCGACCTCTACAACAAGCCGATGAACCAGACCGAGCAGCAGCTGCGGCTGACCATCGAGGCCCTGCGCGAGCGGCAGGAGCACGAACTGGTCAACAACCGCGAGTTCGGCCTGCTGCACAACGCCGACTTCAAGCAGCGCATCCAGACTCACTCCGGCCCGCCTACCCCGGACGACCTCGACGACCTGATCAGCATGCGGCGCGGCACCCAGTTCATGTTCGCCCACCCCCGCGCCATCGCGGCCTTCGGCAAGGAGTGCAACAAGCTCGGGCTGAACCTCGGCACCGTGGACGTCAACGGCCACCACCTGCCCGCCTGGCGCGGGATCCCGATCCTGCCCTGCGGCAAGATCCCGGTCTCGGAGCACCACACCTCGTCCATCATCGCCGTGCGTACCGGCGAGGACAACGAGGGCGTCATCGGCCTGCACCAGACGGGGCTGCCCGACGAGGTCGAGCCCGGACTCAACGCCCGCTTCATGGGGATCGACGGCCAAGCGCTCATCTCCTACCTCGTGAGCACCTACTTCTCCGCCGCGGTCCTGGTCCCGGACGCGCTCGGCGTCCTGGAGAACGTCGAGGTCCGTCCCCGTGCCTGAGCGACCGACACCGTCAGGGAAGGAGGTCTGAGACGGTGTCACTGATCTCCCGGATGTCCGCCGCCACGGCCGTGCACGAGACGGCTGAACTGGTGGACCTCCTGCTCCGCGACCCGCACCGCCCGGGCAGACCCGACCTGCTCGCGGTGCCGGACGGCCCGTCCCCGACCGGCCCGTCCCCGACCGGACCGCAGACCGTGCCCCTGCTTCCTCCCGGCCCCATCGGGATCGGCACCTCAGCGGCGAGGATCCTGCTGCCCGAGGCGCCCCGGCGCACCGGGACCCTTGCCGGGACGGCCCCGGCCGCCCGAGTCTCCAGTAGCGCCCGGGCCATGCCGAGAATCCCGACCGCACCGCCCGGTCCCGGGTACACCGGCTCCGGCGCGGCACCGGTGGACGGGGGCTCACCGGTGCCCGTCCTGTACTGTCCTCCCGCGGTCCGGGACGACCCGGCCCTGGGGGAGGAGGTCGACGACCGCTTGGTCGAGTGGGCCGCCGAGGTCGGCGTCTACCCCGGCCAGCTCGACAGGGTCCGGTCGGCTGGCTTCGGCCGCCTCATCATGCTCGCCCACCCCGAGACCAGCGACCCCGACAGGTTGTTGGCGGCGGCCAAGTGCGCCCTCGCTGAATGGTCCGTGGACGACCACTACGTGGACGGTGAGGTGGAGGAAGCCCGGCCGGAGCTGCTCGGCCAGCGGTTGGCGATCGCGCACTCGGTGATCGACCAGGCGCACCTGCCGCTGAAGTACGCACCCCAGTTGGAAGAGGTGGTGCGTGCGGACCCGGTGATGGTCGCCCTGCGCTCCAGCCTGGACAACCTGGCCAAAATCGGGTCCCACGCCCAGGTGCGACGCCTTCGGCATGAACTGGGCATCATGTTCGTGGCCTACAACCAGGAGGCGGTCTGGGCCACCACGGGGCAACGGCCGCCCATGTGGGAGTTCCTCATGCACCGGCACGAGAACAGTTTCGTCCCGTGCATGGCGCTGATCGACACGCTCGCCGGATACGAGCTCCCCCAGGAGGAGTTCGCCGACCCCCGGGTCCGCCGGGTGTTCACGATGGCGGGGTCGGCGACCGTGATCGTCAACGATCTCTACTCCATGGCCAAGGAGGACCCCTCCGACTTCAGCGTGCCCAGGCTGATCGCCACGGAGGAGGGCTGCTCCGAGCGGGAGGCGATCGAGCGCACTGTGCTCCTGCACGACGAACTGATGCGCACCTACGAGGCGGAGGCGGCCGCGCTCGCGCTCACCGGCTCACCGGAACTGCGCCGCTTCCTCGCCGGAGTGTGGGCGTGGACCGGAGGCAGCCGCGAGTGGCATGCCAGCAGCGGCCGCTACCACGGCACCGGAACCAGCGCGAGCTGACCGGAGGCCGATCCGCACACCCGAAATCCCCTGGCGCGGGCCCACGTGGCCCCGCCCCGGTTCGGCGTGCCCCGAACCGACCGAACACACCACCACGACAAGGAGCCACACGCGATGACCGCGACCATGCCCTCTCAGAACCAGGCGCCGACCCGGGTCCTGCGCACCGACTACCAGCGGTCCGTGGCGGACTACTGGAACGAGGAGCAGGACCCCGTCAACATCCGCCTCGGTGAGGTCGACGGCCTCTTCCACCACCACTACGGGATCGGCGACTACGACCCGTCCGTCCTCGAAGGGCCCGAGGAGACCCGCGAACAGCGCATCATCGAGGAGATGCACCGCCTGGAGACCGCGCAGGCGGACGTGCTGCTGGACCACCTCGGGAACATCACGCCGAACGACCGGATCCAGGACACCGGTTCCGGTCGCGGCGGCACCAGCTTCATGGCCAACGCCCGGTTCGGCTGCCACGTCGACGGGGTGAGCATCTCCCAGAAGCAGGTCGACTTCGCCAACGACCAGGCTCGCGAACGCGGCGTGGACGACAAGGTGCGGTTCCACTTCCGCAACATGCTGGACACCGGCTTCGAGACGGGTTCGATGCGGGCCATCTGGAACAACGAGTCCACGATGTACGTGGACCTGTTCGAGCTCTTCCGCGAGCACGCCCGCCTCCTGGAGTACGGTGGCCGCTACGTCACCATCACCGGTTGCTACAACGACGTCACCGGCGGCCGGTCCAAGGCGGTCAGCCGGATCGACGAGCACTACACGTGCAACATCCACTCCCGGAGCGAGTACTTCCGGGCGATGGCGGCCAACAGCCTCGTCCCGATCAACGTCGTCGACCTCACCGCCGCGACCATCCCGTACTGGGAGCTGCGGGCGCAGTCGCAGGTGGCGACCGGGGTTGAGGACCCGTTCCTGACCGCCTACAAGGAGGGCAGCTTCCACTACCTGCTCATCGCCGCCGACCGGGTCTGATCCGACCCCCTCGGCCCGGGGCGCAGCTTCCCGAGCAAGGCATGCGGGTGCCCGCCTCCTCACGGGGCGGGCACCCCGGCCCCGGGCCGTACCGTCGTCAAGCCGTAGAACACGAAGGGCGCCCATGACCACCGACACCGCTGCCGGGGCCCCCGGCCCCGCGACCGAGACCGGGCCGGGTGAGCGCGGACCGATCCTGCTGGAACTGGTCGACGAGGCCGGAACGACGACCGGAACCACCGAGAAGCTGTCCGCGCACCAGGCACCGGGCCAGCTGCACCGGGCCTTCTCGGTCTTCCTGCTCGACGACCGGGGCCGACTCCTGCTCCAGCGCCGTGCCCTGAGCAAATACCACTCGCCCGGCCTGTGGTCGAACACCTGCTGCGGTCACCCCCTCCCGGGCGAACCGCCGTTCGCGGCGGCGGCCCGGCGCACGGGTGAGGAACTGGGGCTGGCCCCTGAACTGATGCGCGCCGCCGGAACGGTGCGCTACCACCACACGGACCCGGTGTCCGGGCTCGTGGAGAGCGAGTACAACCACCTGTTTGTCGGGGTGGTCCGAGCCGAACCCCGACCCGATCCCGAGGAGGTGGCGCAAACGGCCTTCGTCGACTCCGCCGAGCTGGAGCGGTTGCGGGCAGAGGCCCAGTTCTCCGTGTGGTTCCCCACGGTCCTGGACGCCGTCCGCCCCGCCCTGCGCGAACTGGCCGATTCAGCTGACTGGTAGTGGCTCCGAAACCACGGCCCCGGCCCTGACCCCGCCCTGGCCACGCCCCGGCCCTGTTCGGCCCTGACCTGCCCTTCTCCGATCCCCTCGGGCCCAGCCGTGGCATCCTTGCCGATACCAGGATTCTGGTGACCTTCGGGGTGAGGGGCGACGATGTTGTACGAACTTGGTGCGTCCGGCGGCCTGGCTCCGGTGCCGGAGACGACGTTCGCCGAGGCCGGGGTCTGGGAGCGCCGGGACCTGCAGGCCGCGGTCCGCGACCACATCGGGGTGCTGGGTGATGACCTTAAGGTCGTCGCCGAGGAGTTCGACCGCTTCGAGGGCTCCCGACGCCGGATCGACCTGCTGTGCGTCGACCGTCAACTGTGCCTGGTGGTCGTCGAGCTCAAACGCACCGTCGACGGCGGCCACATGGAACTTCAGGCGCTGCGGTACGCGGCGATGGTCGCCGGAATGCCCTTCGATGACCTGTGTACTGCCCTGGCCCGGCACCGCCGCGCCGTCGACGGGGGCGAGTTCACGGTTGGGCAGGCCCGCACCGAACTCCTGGAGTGGTGGGAGGACGAGGGTGACGAGGAACCGGTCATCGGACGCGACGTGCGGGTCATCCTCGTCTCCGCCGACTTCGGTCAGGAGGTCACCACCGCCGTGCTCTGGCTCAACGAGGTGTACGGCACCGACATCCGCTGCGTGCGCCTGTCGCCCTACCGGCACGGGGACAGCGTGCTCCTGGACGTACAGCACATCATCCCGCTGCCCGAGGCCGAGGACTTCCTGATCCAGGCCCGTCAGCACAACGACGCGGTGCGTACCGCCTCGGGCCGCGACCGGACCCGCTACCTCATCGAGTTCGAGGGGCGGAGCGAAGGCCCGCTGAACAAACGCAGAGCGGTGCTGGCCATGGTCGGGGCCGTGCACGCCGCGGGGGCGGACCCGGAGCGTGTCCGCGGCGCAGTGGGAGAGGGCAAGTTCAGGTCCGTAGCGGTGCCTGAACCCGGTCAGGAGCTCTGGGAGGCCTTCGCCGAGCGGCACGGGCTCAGCCAGGAGCAGCGCAGCAGGTGGTTCCACGAGGACCCGCTGGCCGACGGTGACCGGGTGTGGGTGCTCAGCAACCAGTGGGGGACCGACACCGAGGAGGTCCTGCGCGCGCTGGCCGCGCTGGCCCCCGAGAGCGGCGGACCGACTTTCCGGGCGGTGTGAGCGCTCACAGTGCCCGCCGGGCCGCGCGGGCGGGTGTCCGCACGGCCCGGGGGAGTCACCGGCGGTGTCAGCAGCGGGTGTTGATGGTGCTCTGGATGGAGGACTTCTCGGTGCTGGTCACCGACAGGTTGTAGCGGTGCTTCACGTTGACCCAGGCCTTGACGTAGTCGCAGTGGATGGCGGTGCGCGGGGGCATCCACGCGGAGGGGTCGCGGTCGCCCTTGGAGCGGTTACTCGAGGCCGTCACCGCCCACAGCTGGGGCGAGGAGACGTCGTTGGCGAAGGCACGGCGCTGGTCGGTGGACCAGGTGTTGGCGCCCGACCGCCAGGCGTCGTACAGCGGCACCATGTGGTCGATGTCGAACTCGGAGGGGTTTCCGGTCCAGACGCCGTCGTACTCGCTGGACCAGCGACCCGACGTCGGCTGGCAGTTCCCGTCGACCTGGACGGTGTGGCCGTCGCGGCGCAGGACGAACTGTCGGGCGTTACAGGGGCTGTCGACGGCCACCCAGTGCGGGAAGAGGCTGCGGTCGTAGCCCGAACCGTCGTTCTTGGCGCGGACCGTCAGACCGTTCAGCTGGGTCTGTGCGGCGGAGGCGGAGGGGATGCCGGGGGGAAGGACGTGGTGGGCCAGGGCCGGTGCGGCCCACCCGAGGACGGCGATGAGGACGGCGGCGGCGAACGCGGCCAGGGAGCCGAGCACCGTCCGGCGCACGCCGGTGACGGGGGAGGGAGCGGGGGAGGCGGGCAACATGTCTCCTGGGGGAGGAAGTGACAGGTCGGACACCCACACCATGATCGTTCCCGGGGCGCCCGACCAGTCCCCTTGCGTTAATTTCCCGCTGTCTTCGGGTGGCGCCCCGGTGACGGACCCGCCCGCGGAGCGGTCACCTGCTGGGCGAGGGGTACGCGGGGGCCGCGCTCCGCCGGGTGCACGGGTCGCGCGGCGGGAGCTGTCACCGTTCGCGGCGGCACCGCCCGCCCGCGCGGCCTCCGGGGATCCTTCGAACGGTTGCTCGACACCGACGGTCCCTGAACCGGGCCGCCCGGTTCAGGGACCGCGCCCGGCGCGGAGCGGCTCAGTCCAGGGACGAAGCCTCGGAGAGCCACTGCCCGGCGTCGAGGGCCTCACGCATGCTCGCGTCCCGGACGTGTTTGATCGCCTCCAGGTCCACGGCTGCGGTCAGGTGGGTCTCGTCGCCCAGCCCGGCGCTCGCCCGGGCGACCAGGTCGCCGTACTCCGCGTGTCGGGCGACGTTGGCCTCCACCTGCTCCCACTCGCGTTGCGCCCTGATCGCCCTGCTGAGCTTGTCCCGGTACTCCTCGATGATGCTCACCCGTCGCTGAACGGTCGATCGGGTGGCGTTGATGGCGTCGAACTGGGGCCGCATCGAGTCCAGGACGGTCTGGGACATCGCCTTCCTGGCGCGTTTCCTCAGGTCCTTCTCCAACCGCGACTGCTCGCGCAGGATCCGGGCCAGCTGCCATTCCTGGTCGCGCAGCACGAGACCGGGCTGGATCGAGTCGAAGGCGTCACCGAGTTCCCCGGAGGCCTCGGCGACGTAGGTGCGGGCCCGCTGGACCCGCAGCAGCAGTCGCTGGCTGTCCTTGTCCAGGTCCTCTGCCCGGACGTAGTGCCCGTGGTACTTGGCGGCCAGGTGGGTCGGCCTGGTGTCGTTGGGTCGGGCTGACTCGCCTTCACCGGCGACCGCCACGATACCGACGAGGAGCCCGAGGGCGGCGACCGTGACGATGATCGCGATGGATGCCCTGTCTGGTCCCAACCACTGGGCGAACACGGCCAGACCGCCGACCGCCACGAGAGAGAAGATTCCGAGCAGGCATCCGCTGACGGCGAAGGCCGAAAGGACGACCAGTAGGGCGGCGAGCGCCAAGAGGCCGATGACCAGGGGCAGCGCAAACATGGCCAGAAGCAGCGCGATACCGGCGATCACCACCGACACGATCGTCAGGCCGAGGAACAGTGCGCCGCGGTCACTGCTCTCTGCGTGCTCGGTGCGCTTGGGTTTTTTGTCCGGCGCCAGCAGCTTCTCGGGGGAGGCGGCCAGTTTCTCGACGACCTCTTCGGGGAGGTCGGGATCGAACACGGGGTCGGCCAGGACGGTCTTCTCAGACCCCTCAGCCCCGTTCTCGGCAGAGTTCTCTGGGTTCTCCGGCACCGCACCAACCTTTATCCCGTTTTGACGTTGAGGTGAGATTAGCAGCGGGGTGAAGGCGAGGTTTTCGGGCGTTCCGGTTCTGTGCCGTGACACAGGAGGAGAGTCGCGGGCCTGTGGCGGGTGGCACGGCGCCCGCCGCCGCGGGTGTACCGCGCACCGTCACCCCGGCAGCGGAGCGGCTCGGTGGATCGTGACGTAAGTGTGGCGTTCCTGAGCACCGGAAATGCGGTAAAGCGGATTAAGTTCTCATTCGTCACGAAGAGAACGAAAGTTAACGTCATGCCCTCACGCTTCACCGCCGCCCCCTGGATGGCGGCTCTTCTCTGCCCGATCCTCGTCGGATGCGCCCCCGTCCAGGACTTCCTGGACCGGTCTGTGCCGGACCTGGAGTCCGTCAGCCAGCTGAACCCCGCGGACCGGGTGGACCGGGACGACCCGTTCGCGGGCAGCCCCGCCGAGGACTACGGCGAAGGGTTCCCCGTCCCGGAGGCCGAGGCCGTCGGATCCTTCACCCGGGAACAGGTCGAGTGGTCCTACGCGCACACCCAGGAGTTGCTGGAGGCCGTCTACCTGAACCAGGACGCGGTCTTCGGCGAGGACAACAGCGAGCTCACCGGACTGCTCACCGGCCAGACCCTGGAGTGGTACCTGGACAATCTCAGCAACGAGGACTTCGAGCTGAACAGCCGCCACCTGCCCTTCAACCTCACCCCCGGCACCGCCGAACCCGTCGGTGACGAGGTCAGGGTGGACGGCTGGATGCGCGCGGAGGCGGCCCGGGACGACCAGGGCTGGGACTACCTCTCGGTGGTCACCGAGTACACCATCGTCCACCCCGTCGCCCGGCCCGGTCACCCGGTCTCGACCCGGCTGGTCACCTCGCACTTCGGCGAGGTCGGCTTCTACGAGGCGGGCGGGGAGGAACTGGAGGCGGCGCCCATGTGGGCGCGCTCCGTGGCCCCCGTGCACTGCCTGGATGAGTACACCTTCACCCCCCTCTACGATGACGAGCAGCCCAGGGGGGAGCGGGCCAGAGGCCTGCGCGAGGACCCCTACGACAGGGAGAGCCTCGAGGATCTGGAGGGCTGCGGCGCGGTCAAGGACACCTGACAGACTCGGTCCCGTTCGGCTGGTCGGAACGGTCCGCCAGAGGCGGGCTGATGGTTGCGGACAGCAGTGGTGCGCACGGGGGTGCGGCGGGAACACGCTGTGTGGAGGCCGCGGTGGCAAGCTTCCTGACGGTGGTCGACCACAACGCGCGCGAGGTCGAGGTACCTGCCTCGGGCGTGGACTGCGTGAGCGGGGAGCGGGTCGGGGGACCTTGCGGGTTCCGGCAGGGGGAGCTGCTGTCGGCGAATCAGCAGCGTTGGGCCCCTAGAAGCGGAGAGGCTGACATGGGGAGGCTTCTCTGTGTCAGGCTCGGGCAGGGCATTCGGGGTGGGGTCTGTGTGGGGCCTGGGGCCTGCGGTTCGGGTTGCGGTTCCCCCGTTTCCCGCCGCTTGATGGTTGCCGTCTCCGCTGCGCGCGTCAAGGTCGTCGCCATCGCGGCTTCGCCGGATCGGGGCGCTCCACCTTGACCCGCTTCGCTGCGACGGCGGTTGGCGGCTATCGGGAAACGGGGGAGGTGTGGTCGGGGTGGCAGACGGGCCCCAAAGGGGCCCAACGGCAACTACCTCGGCCTTCGGCCGGTGCCTTCCCCAGCCCGGTGCCCACCGCCTGGACGTGTCGCGGCCGGTCAAGCGTGCCGGTGAACAGCAACAGCGGCCCGCGAGACCCCTGAGCACAGTTTCGGCCCCAGTTTCAAAGATGATCTTGCTACCAGAAGCGAAATCGGCGCCCTCGGGTTTCGTGGTT
>NZ_ANAZ01000047.1:0-46292 GCF_000340985.1 Nocardiopsis valliformis DSM 45023 | reverse complement strand
AGGGGGTTCGTTCTTCGGAACGAGCCTCCTCCTTTTTTGTTGCTTGGGTTTGTGAACATGTGAATGGTGGGGTGGGGGTTCACCCTCTGGGGCTCCTGTCACCTTGATCGTGCACCTTGGTCCCGTGGGGGTTGAGGGGAGCGATTTTGTGCCGCTTGCAACAGTGCGCGTGATGGGGCTTCGAACCCCCTGTGTCTGCGGTGCTTTGTCTTGGCCGGCGAGGAGTGCGGGTGATTGGGGTTGGGGTGCTGGTGAGGGGGGATTCTGGTGGTGGGAGAATTTCGGTATGACAAAGACAATCCCCGCGGATCTGCTGGCTGCTGCTGAGGCTGCGAAGGGCTTCATGCCCACTGATGAGGGGCTGGCCCTCTTTGAGAGCGCGTTGGAATACGCCGACCGTGGGCCGGTCGTCGAGATCGGTACCTACTGTGGAAAGTCCACAGTGTTTCTGGGCGCGGCTGCTCGGGTGAGCGGGGTGAAGATCATCACCGTGGACCACCACCGCGGGTCCGAAGAGCACCAGGAGGGCTGGGAGTACCACGACGCCTCGCTCATCGACCCGGTGACCGGGAAGTTCGATACCCTGCCGCACTTCCGGCACACCATGAGCAAGGCGGGCCTGGACGACGAGGTCATCGCGATCGCCGGGGCCTCCGTGGACGTCGCCGCAATCTGGGGCACCGAGCTGGGCATGCTCTTCATCGACGGCGGGCACAGCGAGACGGCCGCCCAGAACGACTACGCGGGCTGGTCCCCGCACGTCGCTGTCGGGGGTGCTCTCGTCATCCATGACGTGTTCCCCAACCCCGAGGACGGTGGTCGTCCGCCCTACAACATCTACTGCCGCGCTCTCGACTCCGGGAACTTCAAGGAGGTTCGTGTGGTCGGCTCCATGCGGGTCCTGGAGCGCGTCGCCTGACCCCTGGGGCGGGGGTGTGCCGTACGCCCCCGTCTCCTTCTGTGTACGATCGGTGATTTTCCCTGGTCACAGTTGTGTCAGAGGTCGCTCATGCGGGTGACTCAACACCCTGCCTGTGACACACCTTCGAAGGGTAAGCCTTCGGTAAGAAGTGACCGCGCGGTTACGGATTTGACCTTGACACGGTTACGTGCGGGTATCGTGGCGGTGAGGGTGGAGCGATGGTGGCGATTTCCCTGTGAATACCGCTTCAGTCCCGAATTGAACTGAACCGATCAGGGGCACTCGCGCGTCAAACACCAGGACGGCACAGTGCCGGACGTGATTTGCCTTGGGGGCGGGGAGCTGAGCAAGAGCACACACGGCAGTGACGGGACGGATGGACAGCGTCCTGACTCGAACATGCCGGAGACGAACGACACCTCTGCTGAGGAGCTGTCCAGTCATGCGACCCCCCAGGGTGACAACCTACCCACCGCTGGTGAGGATCAATCTACAGGGGAGGCATCGGCTGAGGAGCAGGGGGACGATGGCCTGCCCGAACCGGAATTCATCGCGGGGCCGATCGCCTTCAAGACGAGTGGCACCTTCTTCCGTGACCGCGTAGCGCAGACCTTGGCTGAACAGGGCTTCGAAACCGGTGATATGAGCTCCCTGGAGTCGGAGACTCCGCCGAGCGATGCTTCGGAGACCGCTGACACGCGATCCGACAGCACGGAGAGCACCGACGCGGCTGCCGAAGACGATGGCGATGACGGTGCTGAGCTCGAGGAGCCTCGGACGGAGAGGATTCCGGTCGAGGAACCCCAGGGTTCCGCTGAGTCGGACTGTGAGCCCGCCACGGAGAAGATCCCGGCGCGGGGGCAAGAGGAGCCCGTCGGTGACCCGGTGGCCGCGGCTGCCGCCGTGACCGAGACCGGACCCGCGACCCAGCCCTTCCAGCTCCCGGACGAGGACGACGACCAGGGGCACACCCCGAAGGACTCCGACGAGCCCCGGACCGAGGCCATGCCTGCGCCCGCCCCGGGTACGGTGCCCTTCGCGGCTGCTCCTCCCGAGGCCGAGCACCGCGCGGAGTCCGGGCCGGCGGGGGAGAGCACCGACGCCGAGACGGCTGCCCTATGGCCCGAGGCCCGGCGGCTGTCTGACTACGTCTCGGACAGACCCTCGTCGGAGGACCCCGAGTCCTCCGACAGTGAGTCCGGTGTATGGGCGCCCGGCGCTGCCGCTGCGGCGGCCACGCCGCCAGGCGGTGCCACGCCTCCTGGTACTCCCGGCGGCCCTCAGGGGTTTTCCGGCGGACAGCAGCAAGGCCCGGCGGCTGAACACGCCGCAGGCGGTGCGGCTGGTGGCCCCGGTGGGCCCAAGGGTCCGCCCAGTGGTCCCGGTGGCCCCAAGGGGCCCGGCGACAAGTCCGGCAAGAAAAAGAAGGGCAAGAAGCCGCTGTGGCTGCGGCTGCTGCGTGCCTTCCTCATAGTCACCGGCCTGCTCATCATCCTGGCCTGCGGCGCCTTCGCGTTCCTTTACAGCACTGTCGAGGTGCCGGACGCTGCGAAGGCCGACGCCGTGGAGCAGGGGTCGACCTTCTACTTCGCCGACGGTGAGACCGAGTTCGCCTATCGGGGGACCGACCGTGACGTCATCACCTACGACGAGATGGTGGCCGGCGGCGACCAGGTCGTCGAAGCGGTCATCTCCGCCGAGGACCGCGGGTTCTGGACCGAGCCCGGTGTCTCGCTGAGCGGCACCATGCGTGCCGTGTGGTCCACGGTCACCGGTGAGCAGGTACAGGGCGGTTCGACCGTCACCCAGCAGATGGTCCGCAACTACTACGAGGGCGTCTCCCTGGAACAGACCGTGTCCCGCAAGATCCAGGAGATCATCATCTCCATCAAGGTGGATCAGAGCGAGGACAAGGAGTGGGTGATGGAGCAGTACCTCAACACCATCTACTTCGGTCGTCAGTCCTACGGCGTCCAGGCCGCCGCGCAGGCGTACTACAACAAGGACGTCGACGAGATCACCCCGGAGGAGGCCGCGTTCCTGGCCGCCGCCATCCAGCAGCCGACCCACTTCGGCCAGGCGGACGTGGAGACCACTCCCGGGATGGAGAACCGCTGGCAGTACGTGGTCGACGGCATGGTCACGACCGGGGCGATCACCCAGGCCGAGGCCGACGCCATGGAGTTCCCGGCCCCCGAGCCGGAGAAGACCGTGGAGAACATCTCCGGATACCGCGGGTACATGCTCCAGGAGGCCATGAGCGAGCTGGCCGACCTCGGCTTCACCGAGGACCACATCCAGCGCCAGGGCTACAAGATCGTCACCACCTTCGACGAGGACATGATGAACGCCGCCTACGAGGCGGTGGAGGAGATGGTTCCGCCGGAGAACCTCCCCGAGGGCGTCAACATCGGGCTGACCACCATCGACCCGAAGACCGGTGAGGTGCTGGCTTTCTACGGTGGACACGACTACGTGGAGAACCAGTACGACAGCTCCTTCCTCGGCGCTGCCCAGGCGGGTTCGGCGTTCAAGCCCTACGTGCTGGCCACCGCGCTGGAGCAGGGCTACGGCCTCAACTCCACGGTGGACGGCCGCGGGCCGAGGGACATCGCGGGTTCCCGGGTGCAGAACGCGGGCAACGCCCCGGGCGGCGTCATGACGCTCACCCAGGCGACGACGGTGTCCAACAACCTCGGTTTCGTCGAGCTGGCCCAGGAGGTCGGCTTCGAGGAGGTCCGTCAGACCGCTTATGACGTGGGCCTGCCCGACGGCAGTATCGGTGACAACCAGCTCGTCCCGGTGATGCCGCTCGGCGCCACCAGCGTCCGCCCGATCGACCAGGCCAGCGGGTACGCGACCTTCGCCAACGGCGGCGTCCACATGGAGGCGCACGTCATCAAGGAGGTCGTGAACCAGGAGGGCGAGAACGAGCGGCCCGAGATCGAGGGCGAGCGCGCCCTCGAGGAGTCGACCGCCTCCGACGTCACCTACGCCCTGGAGCAGGCGGTCAACGGCGGTACCGGCACGGCCGCGCGGCTGTGGGACCACCCTGTGGCGGGCAAGACCGGTACCACCAACGGCAGCGTCGCGGCCTGGTTCGTGGGGTACACCCCGCAGCTGTCCACTGCGGTCGGGGTCTACAGCGGTAACAACGAGAGCTTCAGCATCCCGGGGCACAACATCTCCGGTGGCGGTCTGCCCGCCTCGATGTGGAACTCGTACATGAGCCGCGCAATGGAGGGCTACGAACGCGAGTCCTTCCCCAGCCCCGAATTCGGCGGCAACACGGAGAACTGGGCCCCGGACCCGGCGACCCAGCAGCCGCAGGAACCCCGGGAGCCGCAGGAGCCGCAGCAGCCGGAGAACCCCGAGCCCGAGGTTCCGGTGGAGCCCGAGGTTCCGGTGGAGCCCGAGATTCCGGTCGAACCGGAGGAGCCGGGCGGGCCGGGCGAGACGGAGGAGCCGGGGATTCCCGACTTCCCACCGGGCCGTGGTGACGAGGGCTGATGACGACAGCCGGATAGCGAAAGGAGGGCCTTGGTACCGGCATCCGGTACCAAGGCCCTCCTTGTGTTCTTACCTGAACCCTGTTCCAGCGGCTCAGACGCCGACCGGCTCCTGTTCCCAGGTGTGCAGGAAGACCCGGGAACCGGGCGTGGTGCCGGTGAGCGCGTCCACCGCCAGGATGACCGCCGCCGAGGTCCAGGTGCTGCGCTCCACCGGCCAGCGCACCTGTTCGGCGAACTGGTAACCGGTCCAGTAGACGCCGTCGTCGGCGTCGCGCAGGTGCTGGACGTCCCGCAGGATGCGGACCCCGGTTTCGGTCTCGCCCATGGCGGCCAGCGCCATGACCAGCTCCGAGGACTCCGCCGCGGTCACCCACGGCTGGTCGCTCACGCAGCGCACGCCCAGGCCGGGCATGACGAAGGTGTCCCAGCGCTCGGCGATCCGGGCCTTAGCGGCCTCGTCGCGCACCGCGCCGCCGAGGATCGGGTAGAACCAGTCCATCGAGAACCGGGAGCGGTCCGAGAACAGCCCTTCGTCGTTCTTGATGAGCTCGGCCAGCCGGTCCGCGGCCGCCGACCACTCCGGCCGCTCACGGCCCAGACGGGCGCCCAGGGCGGCACCGCAGTGCAGGGCGTGGTGCACGCTCGCGCACACCGTGAGCAGCGCGTGGTCGCCCGGGGAGCCGTCCTCGGAGCGGGCCCACAGAATCTCGCCCTGCTCGCCGCGCAGGGCCAGCACGAACTCCAGACCGCTCTCTACCACCGGCCACATGCGCTCGGCGAACGCGGTGTCGCCGGTGACGAGCAGATGGTGGAAGAGGCCCACCGCCGGGTAGGCGGCGTGGTTGGCCTCGCGCAGCTCCGTCACGGCCCGGCCCTGGCGGTACTTGGCGTACCAACCGCCGTCGGGGTGGCGGCTGCCGTCCAGCCACAGGTAGGCGCGGCGGGCCGCCTCGGCGTGCTCGGGGACGAGCCGGCCGGTGACGGTCAGGGCCATCGCGCACTCCACGTGGTCCCACACGTCGGCGTGGCCGCCGGGGAACCACGGGATGACCCCGTCGGCCTCCTGGGACCGCGCCAGGTAGTGGGCGGAGAGGTGGAGCTGCTCGGTGCTCAAGACTCCGGGCAGGTACAGGGCTTCTGGGGCGGACGCCATCAGGAGGCCGCGTCGGTGTGCGGCTTGCGCACGTACACGATGACGCTCTTGCCGATGACCGGGTTGAGCAGCTTCTCGGCCACGCGGGTCACCTTCGGGGCCTGGAGCATGTCCCAGACCAGCAGGTCGTGGTAGGCCTTGGCAGCCGGGTGGTCGTTGTTGTCGGTGCCCACCGCGCACTTGATCCACCAGTAGGGCGCGTGCAGGGCGTGCGCGTGGTGGTGCGGGCCGATCACGAAGCCAGTGGCCTTGAGCTTGGCCTCCAGCTCGGCGCGCGTGTAGATGCGGATGTGGCCGCCCTCGTTGGTGTGGTACTCCTCCGAGAGGGCCCAGCAGATGCGCTCGGGCAGGAAGCTGGGCACGGTGACGGCCGCGATGCCCCCGGGCTTGAGGACCCGGTACAGCTCCTTCATGGCGGCGGTGTCGTGCGGCAGGTGCTCGAAGATCTCGGCGGCCACGACGCGGTCGAAGCTGTTGTCGTCGAAGGGCATGTCGAGAGCGTCACCTTTGACGGTCTCGGCCTTGGCTTCGGCGGGCGCCTCACCCTCGTGGGCCATCGCGGCGAACATGGTCTCGACCTCGGCGAGGTCGTTCACGTTCTGGTCGAAGGCGACGACGTCGGCGCCGCGGCGGTAGATCTCGAAGGCGTGGCGGCCGCCGCCGCAGCCGAGGTCGAGAACGCGGTGGCCCGGGCCGACGGGGAACAGGTTGAAGTCGACGGTGATCAGTGGAAGCTCCCTAGGGGTGGTGCTGCGGGTCGTGGAGTGCGCGGCCTGCCGGGTCAGGCACCGTTCGCGCGGGCCCGCACGGGCGCGGGTCGGTTGTCGTCGTCGCCGGTACCGGCACTGGTCCCCTTGACGGCGTCGATAGTGGAGGCGTAGCGCTGGGCGGTCAGCTCGGCCACGGCCTTCCAGGTGAAGCGTTCCTGGACGCGGCGCCAGGCGGCGGCGCTCATCCGCTCGCGTTCGGCGTCGTCGTCGAACAGGGAGGTGAGTTCGGCGGCCAGTAGCTCGGGGTCGCCGGGCGGGATGAGCCGGCCGGCGTCGCCGTCGGTGCCCACCACCTCGGGCAGGGCGCCCGCGTGGCTGGCGATGAGCGGGGTGCCGCAGGCCATGGCCTCCACGGCAGGAAGGGAGAAGCCCTCGTAGAAGGAGGGGACGACCGCGACCTGGGCGCTGGAGATGAGTTCGCCTAGTTCCCGGTCGTCGATGCCGCTGACGAATTCCACCCGATCGCGCAGGCCGAGTTCGTCGACGAGCTGGTCGGTGGGGCCGCCGGGCTTGGGCTTGCTGACGATCGTGAGTGTGACGTCGCGTTCGGTGGCGAGCTTGGCGGCGGCGCGCAGCAGGATGCTGACGCCCTTGAGGGGGCTGTCGGCGCTGGCGGTGCATACGATGCGGCCGGGGACACGCTCCACCTCGGGGCGGGGGTGGAAGTAGCGGGTGTCCACGCCGAGCGGGGTGACCTCCATGGTGGCGGGGTCGACGCCGAACTCGCGGGCGATGTCGTCGGCGGAGGACTGGGAGGGCACCAGGATCGGGTCGAGCTTGCGCGCGACCTTGGCCTGCATCTTCACGAACCCGTACCAGCGGCGCTTGGAGAGCTTCTGGAGGCCCTTGGCCTCCTCCAGCTCGATGCGGCGGTCCACGCTGATGGGGTGGTGGATGGTGGTGACCAGGGGGATCCCTGCGGACTTGATACCGAGCAGGCCCCAGCCCAGGGTCTGGTTGTCGTGGACGACGTCGAACTCGCCCAGGCGGCGGCGGAGTTCGCGGTTGGCGCGCAGGGAGTAGGTGAGCGGCTCGGGGAACCCGGCGGTCCACATGGTGGCGACCTCGAGGACGTCGATCCAGTCGCGCCACTCGCGCACGGGCGGGGCGACGAACGGGTTGACGTCGTTGTACAGGTCCAGGGAGGGGAGCTTCTCCAGGGTGACGCCCTCGTCCAGGACGGGGTAGGGCTGTCCGGAGAAGACGGTGACCTCGTGACCGAGCGCGGCCAGTTCGCGGGACAGGTGGCGGACGTAGACGCCCTGTCCGCCCACGTGCTGCTTGCTGCGGTACGACAGGAGGGCGACGCGCAGGGGGCGGTCGCCGGAGGGCCGTGGGGTCGGTCCCGTGCTTGTGCCCGACTGGGTCAAGAGTCCACCTCTTCGTTGGGTCGCGTGCCCGGTCGCCGCCGTTGCTCCTGGCGGGCTCCGGTGTGGCCGGAGCCGCTGCTGGGGCGGCCGCTGGGATAGTTGCGCGCCCCCATATGTTACTCGCGAGTTCATTCGGGGTCGGCGCCGGGCTTTAGGTACAGGGGATCCTATTCGGGGCGCTGCGCTTGGGCGACGCTGACCCAGCGGGGCAGCTCCACCGAGCCGTTCCGGGTCGCCAGGCCGCGCTCCTCCAACAGGCGCAGGTGCGCGGCGGTCTCGGAGGCGGCCATGTGTCGGGCCAGGAGCCGCATGTCCGCCCAAGGGCGGCGCCACTCCAGGCACGAGGTGAGTTCCCAGAGGGTGGTGGGGCCCTGCTCGAGCAGGCGCGCCATGAAGTCCAGGCGTTCCTCGTGGTGGTCGATGATCTCCGCGGTGCGTGCGGTCAGATCCGAGAAGCGCGTCTCATGTGAGGGAAGACACAGGAGCCGGTCGGCCTCGGGCAGACGGCCGATGCGGGCCTGGGAGGCGATGAAGTCGCCGAGGGGGTCGCCGTCGGCGGAGTCGAGGGGGAACTGGCCCACGTGCGGGGTGATGCGCGGCAGCACGTGGTCGCCGGTGAAGAGCAGGTCGCGTTCGGCCAGGTGCAGGCACAGGTGGCCGGGGGTGTGCCCGGGTGTCCACAGCGGGCGCAGGTCCAGGCCGGGGACGTCTAGGCGCTCGCCGTCGCCGAGCGCGCGGTCGGGGAGTGCGGGTGACTGGAAGACGTTGGGGGCGGCGCTGAAGGCCTCGAGGTCCTGCTCGGGGAAGCCTGCGCGGGTCATCTGCTCCAGGACGGAGGCGCCGCGTTCGTCGGGGGTGCGCTCCTCCAGTCGCCGCAGGACCTCGATGTCGGCGGGGTGCATGGCGACCCAGGCGTCGGAGGCCTCGCGCAGGCGGCCGGTCAGGCCGGAGTGGTCGGGGTGGAAGTGGGTGAGCACGGCGCCCTGGACCTCGTCGACGCCGTGTCCGGCCTGTTTGAGGCCGCTGACCAGGGCGTCCCACGAGTCATCGTGGTCCCAGCCGGTGTCGATCAGGACGGGGCCGCCGGGCGCGGACAGCGCGTAGACGTAGGTGAACCCGATCGGGTTGTGGGGAACGGGCACGGGGATGCTCCACAATCCCTCGCCTAGGTCCTCTACTGGGGGGACTTCACGCATCCTGGGCCGACCTCTCCACTGGAAACCGAATCTGATTCGATTCTAGGGAAGGACTCGCCTGGGTCTTCGGGCGGTGGGTGCCCTACGGGTCCGGCTCGGGGTCGGTCCGGGCCCGATTTGCGTGGCCGAGTGTGGTCCAGGCCATATCGCCCGAGCAAAATAGAACATATTCTACTAAGGTCGAACGGGTCACCTGAAAGCTCGGGTCAAGTTCTCGTATTGCCTTCACTACATCGGGCAATGAGGCGTGGATCATGGGCGCGAAGCGCTGCGATGGTGGGAAGCTGTTGGGTAACGTGTTCTCGTAAGCCTGGTTGGCAGGGTACGCACCAGCCCGGCGCAGTTGGCCTCGGTCCGCCGCTCGACGGCGCGCGCGGAACCGGTGACGAATGGGAGAGACCCTGTGGCGGTGCAGGCAGCGACCGGAACGATGACGCGGAGTCAGACCCAGCGTCGTCGGCGCATCGTCCAGACCGCGGCCGCCCTGGCCGTACGCGGTGGCGTGGAGGCCATGCAGATGCGCTCGGTCGCCGAGCGCGCCGGTGTCGCCCTGGGCACGCTCTACCGCTACTTCCCCTCCAAGATGGACCTCGTCGTGGCTGTGGTCACCGAGGAACTCGACCTCCTGGAAGGCGGCATCGTCCGCCGCCCGCCCACTGCGGACTCCCCCTCCGGCAGGGCGGTCGACGTCCTGCTCCGCGCCACCCGGGGTCTCATGCGCGAGCCCGAGCTCGCCGACGCCCTGGTGCGGTCCCTGATCATGGCCGAGGTCAAGATCGAGCTCGACGTACGCATCAGCGACCTGGTGTGGCGGGTGGCCACCGGCAACCTGGAGGGCGCGGACACCACCGCTGCCGAGACCGGCGCCGACGACGAGTCCGAGAGCGCCGGTACCGGGGTGGACCGCGACAGCACCGGGTACGTCCTGGTCAGCTCGCTCACCAGCGTGTGGATCTTCGAACTGGTCGAGATCCTCAAGGGCCGCCGTGACGTCGACGAGGTCGAGGGTCGCCTCCAGATCGCGGCCGAGCGCCTGCTCGTCTCCTTTTAGCCAGTCCTCTTACCGGTCCCGCCCGGTCGCCCTAGTCTCCTGGGTCGCTTTGGCCGCTGCCGAACAGCAGGCCCAGCAGGCCGCCGAGCAGGCCGTTCGAACCCCCTCCGCCCTCGGAGCCCCCGTTGCCGGGATCGGTCTCGGGGGTCTCCTCCGGTGCGCCCGGGGCCGGGCCGCCGCCCTCCTCGGGGGCCCGGGGCGGAACCGGCTCCTCCCCGGGCTGTTCCGGGACCTCCTCGTTCGAACCCTCGCTGGTTCGCTCCTCGCCTTCGGAAACCCCCTCGTCCTCGGGGGCCTCCGCGGGGTCGCCGGGCTCCTCTCCCGGCGGCCCCGTCGCTTCCGAGCCCTCCTGGAGTGAGTTGCCCGAGGCCGAGGTCTCGGTCTGCTCGGTCCCCGGCTTGCCGTCGGAGGCGGTCGAGGCCGCCTCCACCTCCGAAAGGCCCGGACGCTGACCCGGCAGCGCGGGACCCGCGTCGATCATGGTGGAGGGCGCGCCTATGGCACTGGCCCACCACCACAGACCGAAAGCCACCGCGACCGTCGCCAGCCCCGAGACCGCCGGCAGCGGCCAGCGCCGCCGTCCCGGTCCGGTGATCTCGTCGAGCGGGTCGTGGTCGGGGGAGGGTAGTGGGGCGTGCACGTCCTCGTGGAGGGGGTGGTCGGCGGTGGTCAGCCGGTCGCCGGGCAGGGCCCGGGGGAGCGGCATCTCGACCGTGCCGCCCTCCTCTGGGGCCTCGACCACGGGCGCGCCGGGCGGGCGCGAGCGGTGGATCGGGTAGCCGTCCGCGGTGAGCGGCTGCATGGCGGCGGCGATGCGGGTGCGGTCCCCGGCCGCCTCGGGTGAGGTGCAGGTGTGCACGACCCGTGCGCGCAGACCGGGCGGCGGGCCCGGTGGCCGCAGCAGGGCCAGGGCGGAGGAGACCTGCTGGACCTGGGTGCGCCAGGTGTTGGTGGGGGTATCCGCCTCGGAGTCGCTCCCGGCGTCAGACTCGCCGAGGTCCTCCATTCCTTCGGCGGCGCGGCGGATCGCGGAGCGGGACAGCTCGCCGCAGATCCGCGGTTCCAGGCCCAGGACACGGGCCACAGCGGAGGTGGACAGCGCGTGGCGCAGGTTGAGTTCGACCAGTTCGCGGTGGCTGGCGGGCAGCCGGGAGAACATCCGTGCGACCGGGACCTCCGCAGGCACGGTGGCCAGGCGTGTGTAGGGGCAGGTGAGCGAGAAGCCGCGGCGCTGGCAGGCGGAGCGGACCAGGGCATAGAGCCAGGGCCCGCGGTCCGCGGGGTCGGTGAGTTTGGCCTCGAGCCCCACCCCGGCGACCAGAGCCTCGTGCACGGCATCGGTCACCGGGTCCTCGCCCGATTCCCCCGAGCCGGACTCTGCCGCGTCCGTTTCCCGCGCGCCCTCGACGTACCGTTCGGGGTCGCCCAACAGGGACCACGCGTACAGGTACAGCGACGGCGCGAAGGTGTCGTGCAGCGCCTCGACGACCTCTGCCGCCGGTACGTCTGTTTCGTTACCTCTGGTCACGATTCTCCCCCCGCTTCTGTGGTGACGCTAGCGAGGGGAGGCGTCTAGCGTGGGTGAATCGATCAGCTGTATCTGGAAGGTGAGACTTCTGTTACCGTCCAGGCGCGTCCGGCGTCACTCCGAACGCGCGTTCTGACCGTTCCCCGGCAGGCTCCGAAGGCCTCGAAAGCCCTGCAAGTCCGTTACTCGCCGCCCCGGGAGGGCTGACCGATCGAGACCATGCGCTCCACGGAGCGGCGGGCGCGTTCGGCGGTTTCGGGGTCGACCAGGATCTCGGTGGTGCCGTGGCGCAGAGAGTTCAGCAGCTTGTCGGCGTCGATCATCTTCATGTAGTGGCACTCGGCGCGCGAGTTGACCGCCTCGAACTCCGTGGTGGAGTTCGCGTTGCGCAGCTGGTGCAGCATGCCGGTCTCGGTGGCGATCAGCACCTTCTTGGCGCTGGTGTTTTCGGCGGCGCTGAGCATGCCGCCGGTGGAGAGCACTTTGACCCGGTCCGCGGGGACCGCGCCGCTGCCCACCAGGTAGAGGGCGGAGGTGGCGCAGCCGCACTCGGGGTGGACGTACACCTCGGCGTCGGGCTCGGCCGCGACCCGCTCGCGCAGGGTGTGGCCGTCGATCCCGGCGTGCACGTGGCACTCGCCCATCCAAATGTGGATGTTCTCGCGGCCGGTGACCCGCTTGACGTGGGCGCCCAGGAACTGGTCCGGCAGGAACAGGATCTCTTTGTCCTCCGGGATGGAGCGGATGACGTCCGCGGCGTTGGACGACGTGCAGCAGATGTCGGTCTCGGCCTTGACCGCCGCCGTGGTGTTCACGTAGGCGACTACGACCGCGCCGGGGTGCTGGGCCTTCCAGGCGCGCACGTCCTCGGCGGTGATGGTGTCGGCCAGCGAGCACCCGGCGTTCGGGTCGGGCAGGAGGATGGTCTTCTCCGGCGCGAGGATCTTGGCGGTCTCGGCCATGAAGTGCACACCGCAGAAGACGATGGTGCCGGCGTCCACGCTCGCGGCGAGCCGGGAGAGCGCCAGGGAGTCGCCGGTGTGGTGGGCGACGTCCTGGATTTCCGGACGCTGGTAGTTGTGCGCGAGGATGACAGCGTCGCGCTCATCTGCCAGGCGGCGGACCTCAGCGGCCCATTCCTGCCTGGTCATGGTGTCCGCCGTCGCGGTGACCGTTGCCATGTCCTACTACTTCCTTGAGGCTGTGGGCACGTCGTGCGGGCGCCGTGCCGTGGGAGGTCAGTGCGGTGGACTAGTTTTTGTCTTGCAGGCACAAACCTGGTGAAGCTTAACATGTCGTGGAACGGAAGGGACAGGGTGGATATCCCGGAAGCAAACGGACAGGTCACGGTGGTCGGAGCGGACGCCGCAGCGGGAGCGACCGCGACGGCCGCCCCACACGAGGCCGGAGCGGTCGGAGGGGGAGGTGGGGGAACGGTGCTCTCGGCACACGAGGCGCTCGCCGTCGTCCTCCAGATCCGCGGCGGTGAACTGTGCGTGCTGCTGTGGCGGCGGGCCCTGCCGCCCTGCGAGGGGGAATGGGCGCTGCCCGGCGGCCGCCTCCGCGCCGACGAGAGCCTGGGCGCCTCCATCCGCCGCCAGCTCGCCCAGAAGGTCGACGTCCGCGACCTGAGCCACCTGGAGCAGCTGGAGACGCGCAGCGACCCCGAACGCGACCCCCAGCGCCGCACCCTGGCCACCGCCTACCTGGGTCTGGTCCCGGCGCACATCGACCCGGTGGTGCCCGACGACACTGGGTGGCACCCCGCCGCCGACCTGCCCCCGATGGCCTTCGACCACGCCGCCATCGTCCGTTCGGGCCGCCGTCGCCTGCGCTCCAAGCTCAGCTACACCAACCTTGGCTTCGCGCTGGCGCCGCCGGAGTTCACCATGTCGGAGCTGTCCGCCCACTACCGGGCCGCCCTCGGGCACGATGTGGCCGCCACCAACCTGCGCCGGGTCCTGCTGCGGCGCGGGCAGATCGAGGAGACCGGGCGCTCGGTGCCCTCGGGGCGTTCGGGCGGCCGGCCCGCCGCGCTCTTCCGCTTCCGCGCACGAGAGTTGGAGGTCACCGACGCCTTCGCCGTGCTGCGCCCGCCGGTCGGCTGACCTGGAGGCGGTTCCGGCGGCTGACCCGGCGGCCGCGTCGCGTCGGCCCGAGTCTCCGGCCGAGGACGCTGTGTAAACTCCCTAACCGTGGCAATTCGTACTGTGGTGTTCGACGTCGGCGAGACGCTCATCGACGAGACGCGGATCTTCGCGCGCTGGGCGGACCGTTTCGCGATCCCGCACATGGCGTTCTTCGGCACCATCGGTGGTGTGATCGCCTCGGGCGGTACCCTCACCGATGGGTTCCGCCTGCTCGTGCCCGGGTTCGACCTGGAGGCCGAGAGCGCCCGCTGGCGTGCCGAGGAGCCCGACGGTGAGCGCGAGCACTTCACCGAACGCGACCTCTACCCCGATGTGCGCTCCGCCTTCAAGACCATGCGCGCGGCCGGGCTGTCCCTGGTGATCGCGGGCAACCAACCGCCCGAGGCCGGTCCGGCCCTGGCCGCCATGGAGCTGGGTGTCGACGGCATCGGGATCTCCGACGACTGGGGGGTGGCAAAGCCCCAGCCGGAGTTCTTCGACCGGACTCTGGAGCTGGCCGCGCGGAGCCGCCCCGGGCTGACCGCCGAGGAGATCCTCTACGTCGGCGACCGCGTCGACAACGACGTCCTGCCCGCCGGTCGGGCCGGGATGGCCACCGCCCTGCTGCGCCGCGGTATCTACGGCTACCGCCACTCCGCCACCCCCGAGGCCCGCAGCGCCGACGTCGTCGCCGACGACCTTCACCAGCTCGCCGACTGGATCACCGCCCGCGGCTGAGCCCGCGTGTCGTCCCGCCCCGCCCCGGGGTCTCCCCGGTACCCTCCCAGCACGTCCCAGTGACGGCTGACTCCCCATGCTGCCCGTTTGATCCCCAATCCTGGGGGAAACAGTGCACATCTGCGCATGCTCCCCACCGGCAACACCCACCGGCCCCCGAACGGAGACGACCCCGCGATGATCACATTCGAGGGCGCCGCCAAGATCTATCCCGACGGCACCGTCGCCGTCGCCCACCTGGACCTGACCGTGGAGACGGGTAAGACCACGGTCTTCGTCGGCCCCTCCGGCAGCGGCAAGACCACCTCCCTGCGGATGATCAACCGCATGGTCGAGCCCACCGACGGCACCATCCGCATCGACGGCGCCGACATCCGTGACCAGAACCCTGCCCAGCTGCGCCGCTCCATCGGCTACGTCATCCAGCAGGCGGGCCTCTTCCCGCACCGCACCGTCCTGGACAACATCGCCACGGTGCCCCTGCTGCTGGGCTGGCGGCGCTCCAGGGCCCGCGCGCGGGCGGTCGAGCTCATGGAGCTGGTCGGGCTGGAACCGGCCCAGGCCAAGCGCTACCCGCACCAGCTCTCCGGCGGCCAGCAGCAGCGGGTGGGCGTCGCCCGCGCCCTGGCGGCCGACCCGCCGATCCTGCTCATGGACGAGCCCTTCAGCGCCGTGGACCCGGTGGTGCGCACCAGCCTCCAGGACGAGCTGATCCGCCTCCAGCAGGAGCTGCACAAGACCATCGTGTTCGTCACCCACGACATCGACGAAGCGGTGCGGCTGGGAGACAAGATCGCGGTCTTCCGCCCCGGCGGGGAGCTCGCCCAGTACGACGCCCCCGAGCGGCTGCTCGCCGAACCCGTGGACGCCTTCGTGGAATCCTTTATCGGCTACGACCGCGGAGTGCGCCGCCTGTCCTTCTTTCCGGCCAGCGGGCTCTCCCTGCGCGAGGACGTGGTCTTCGACGACGAGGACCGGGTGGAGCGGGCCCAGACCCTGGTCGCCGGGGAGAACGAGCCCTGGGCGCTGGTCGTGGACGCCGAACGCATGCCCAAGGGGTGGGTCAGCGCCGAGCAGCTCGACCGGGCCCCCAGCGGGGTGCCCCTGGGCTCGCTGGACCTGGCGCCCTACGGCCACACCTTCGACGTCGGCGTGGACTCCCTGCGGGCCGCCCTGGACGCCGCGGTGCTCTCACCCGCGGGCCGGGCGGTCGGCGTGGACGACGAGGGCCGGGTGGTCGGGGTGGTCTCCCAGAACGACCTGGGCGCCGCCATCTGGTCGGTGTCCGAGTGATCGCCGTGGAGGGCGGGAACGGGGCGCTCGGCGTCTGGGAGTGGATCACCCGGGTCACCGAGTGGGGTGTGGCCAACTGGAGCTACCCCGACGAGCCCAACCGGGGCATCTGGCCCCGGCTGCTCGAACACATGCGCCTGGCCTACCTCTCCATCCTCATCGGCCTAGCCGTCGCGCTGCCGCTGGGTCTGGCGTGCGCGCGCTGGGGGCGGCTGTACCCGCCGGTGCTCACCGGCGTGAACGTGCTCTACGCGGTGCCCTCGATCGCGCTGTTCTTCCTCATGCTGCCCTACACCGGGTTTAGCGACTGGACCGCGATCGTGCCGCTGTCCCTGTACACGCTGGTCATCCTGCTGCCCAACGTGGTGGACGGGCTGCGCCAGGTCCCCGACCACGTGCGCCAGGCGGCGGTCGCGATGGGCTTCAGCCCGCTCCGGCGCCTGCTCACCGTGGAGATGCCGGTGGCGGTCCCGGTGGTCATCGCCGGGTTGCGGGTGGCCTCGGTGGCCACCATCAGCATGGTCAGTGTCGCCTCCCTGGTGGGACTGGGCGGGTTGGGCCAGCTCATCCTCAGCGACGGGTTCCGCCGCCAGTTCGATGCGCCCATCGTGGTCGGCATCGTCCTGGTGGTCCTGCTGGCGTTCGTCACCGACGCCCTGCTGGTGGTCGCCCAGTACCTGCTGACCCCCTGGAACCGGGGTAACGGTGGATCGGGCCGGGCGCGACGGTCGGGCCGCGCACGCTCGCGCCAACGGGCCGTGGTGGCCACCGGGACCCCCGTCGGCGCCCAGACCACCGCCGTGCAGGGCCCGAACCAAGCCACTGCGGGGGAGTGACATGGACATCCTGAACGAACTCGCGGCGTGGTTCGCCGACCCCGCGCAGTGGACCGGCCCCGCCGGCATCCCCGCCCGGATGGGCGAACACGTCTACTACTCGCTGCTGGGCCTGCTGATCTCGGCGGCCATCGCGGTACCGATCGGCCTGCTCACCGGACACACCGGGGTGGGCGGCTTCTTCAGCGCGAGCCTGGCCAACTTCGCCCGCGCCCTGCCCACTATCGGCGTGCTGTTCCTGATCGTGCTGGCCGCCGGGATCGGCCTGGTCCCCGTCGTCGCCGCGCTGGTGGCGCTGGCCGTACCGCCGATCCTGGTCAACACGCACGAGGGAGTGCGCGGCGTCGAGCCCCGACTCAAGGACGCAGCCCTGGGCATGGGCATGCGCGGCCACGAGGTCCTGTTCAAACTCGAACTCCCGGTGGCGACACCGCTCATCCTGATCGGGATGCGCACCGCTGCCGTCCAGGTGGTGGCCACGGCCACCATCGCCGCCTACGTGGGGGTGGGCGGCCTGGGCCGCTACATCGTCGACGGCCAGGCCCGCCAGGACCTGACCATGATGCTGGGCGGTTCCGTACTCGTGGTGGCGCTGGCAGTGGTCACCACGCTCCTGTTCGCCGGGCTGCGACGGCTCCTCGTTGCTCCCGGACTGCGCTCCGAAGCCGCGGCGGCGCGCTGACCGGGTCGCCTTCAGGCACCACCCGACAAGCGAAGGTTCCCAGAGAGAAGGTTTGGACATGCACAAGAAGCTCGCCCTCATCGGGCTTCCACTCGTGGTGCTCCTCAGCGCGTGCGGTGGCAGTGACCCCTTCGAGGAGGAGGGCGGCGAAGCGGGCACGGTCGTCATCGGTTCGGCCGACTTCCCCGAGAGCAGCCTGCTCGCCGAGCTGTACGGCCGGGCCATGGCAGCCGAGGGCGTCGACGTCGAGTACCGGCTCAACATCGGCAGCCGCGAGGTGTACTACTCGCAGATCGAGTCGGGCAACCTGTCGGTCTTCCCCGAATACAACGGCGCCACCCTGGCCTACCTCGACGACGAGGCGCCCAGCACCGACCCAGAGGAGACCAACCGCCTGGTCGAGGAGGCCCTGCCCGACGGCCTGGAGATCCTGGACTCCTCCAGCGCGGAGAACAAGGACTCCGTCAGCGTCACCAGCGAGGTCGCCGACGAGTACGACCTGACCACCCTGGCCGACCTGGCCGACGTCGCCGACGAGCTGGTCCTGGGCGGTCCGCCCGAGTTCGAGACCCGCCACCAGGGCGTGGTGGGCCTGGAGTCGGTCTACGGGGTCGAGTTCGGCGAGTTCCGCTCGCTGGAGGTCGCCCTGCTGACCCAGGCGCTCCTGGACGACGACATCCAGGCCGCCAACCTGTTCACGACCGACCCGCAGATCGCGGTGGAGGACTTCGTGGTCCTGGAGGACCCGGAGAACCTCTTCGGTTCGCAGAACATCACCCCGATCATCAACAGTGACCAGGTCGACGACACCGCGCGCGCCGCCCTGAACGCCGTCTCCGCGGCCCTGACCACGGAGGAGCTCACCCAGCTCAACGAACGCGTCATCATCCAGAACGAGAACGCCGCGGACGTCGCCCAGGAGTGGCTCGAGGAGCAGGGCCTGGCCTGACCGCTCTGAAGCTCTGACAGGAAGGGGCTCCGGAACCGTTTCTTCGGTTCGGGAGCCCCTTCCCCTTGTCCCGGTGGGGGTCAGCCCAGGGATGTGCCGCGCAGCAGCGGCGGGTAGAGCACCCGGGCGGGGCCCGCCCGGTAGAGGGCGGCGGGCCGACCCGCCTCGGCGGCCCGGCGCTCCCCGGTCGGTTCGACGAAGCCCTCCGTGCGGGTGACCTTGCGCCGGAAGTTGCTGGGGTCCAGCGCGGTCCCCCAGATCACCTCGTACACCCGGCGCAGGTCGCTGACGGTGAACGGCTCCGTGCAGAAACTGGTGGCGACGGTGGTGTACTCCAGCTTTGCGCGCGCTTTCTCGACCGCCTCGCCCAGGATCGTGCTGTGGTCGAAGGCCAGGGGGAAGTCCGGTGACAGGGCTCGTTCGACCGGGATCCAGGCCGCCCGTGCCGCGTCCGTTCCCGCCACGGGTGTCGGCAGATCGGGTCCCAGCGCCAGGTAGGTGATCGTGATGACCCGTCCGCGCGGGTCGCGGCGCGGCTCGCCGTAGGCACGCAGCTGGGCCAGGTGCAGGGTGTGCCCGTCGAGTCCGGTCTCCTCCTTGAGCTCGCGCAGCGCGGCCCCGTCGAGCGCCTCATCGGGGCGCACGTAGCCGCCCGGTAGCGCGTGGCCCCCGAGAAAGGGCTCCTTGCCTCGTTCGATGAGCAGCACGTTCAGGTGCCCGTCCCGCACGGTGAGGATCACGAGGTCGACCGTGACGGAGACCGGGAAGCGGGGCGGTGCGGGTTCGGATCTCGGGGTGGTCATCCCACCAACCTACTAAAGGTGAACTTGACCATAAATGGGAGGAGGGTTATGGTCCAAGAGACCTTAATTGTTCGGGTGTGCTGCCCGTGAACTCATGGGGGGTCCGCGTTGACGGAGTTCACGCTTGGTGTGGCCAGCTCTTTGGCGGCCACCGCCGCGACGCTCGGGTTCGGATGGCTGATGTCGAAGCGGGTGCGCGGGTGGGTGCTCGCCGCGCTCGCCCGGCTCAGCGGGCTCGGCGTACTGCGGATCCATCGGCACCAGGACGACGCGAAGGGCGAGCTCGCCGAGGAACTGCGGCGTGCGCGCTCGGTGCGGGTCATGGTCGGGCGGGGGAACGAACTCACCCGGGACGGCTTCGCGCCGTTGTGGAGCGGTGGGGGACGGACACCTGAATCCACCCGGGTTCTCCTGCCCGACCCCTACGTCCCCGAGGAGGGGGAGTCCTGGCTTGACCGGCGCGAACGCGAACTGGGCGTCACCGACCCCGGGTTCCGGCGGGGCGTGCTGCGGGACCAGGTCCTGGCCAACCACCGCTACCTGCTGGAGGCGACCGCGGCCCAAGACAGTACCGAGATCCGCTTCTACGACCTGCCTAACCTCTACCGGATCGTCGTCACCGAGAACCTCGTCTTCCTCACTCTCTACCGAAAAGCCGTACATGGGCGCAGGTCGCCCTGTATCGTCGCAGGCCAATCAGGGTGGCTCTACGAGTTCGCCCTGCGTGTGTTCGACACCGCCTGGGAGGCGAGCCGTTCCCCTGACGGCGCCCCCGCCTCCCACACTGACCGTCCTCCCCCGCCCGTGGGCCCCGCCGCCCCGGTGCAGGAACGGTCCCCCGCTCGTGACCTCCCGCCGCACGAGCACAGCCACCACTCCCTTGCCCCCCGAAACCGGGTGGGCCCGGATCCCAGGGATCTGTTGTGAGCACCGAACACCCCCACGAACGCGGGCTCCCCGCCCGCCGCAACACGACCCCCACCGACCTCGACAAGGTCGAGGAACTGGTGGGCTACTCCGAGTACGACCCCACGACCAGACTCTCCTGCGCGGCCTGGACGGACGCCGAATTCCGGGACGCCGTCCTGGGAGAGCACGAGGAACAGAAGCACCGGACCCATGCCCGTGAACCGGGACTGGACGCGAAGAAAGTCGCCGGGCAGTGTGAGGAGGCCCGCGGCGTGCGGGTGGCCGCCGGATGGTGGTTCATCGTCATCAGCGCCGCGATGTGCTTCTTCAGTTTCCCCGTCGGTGTGTTCGGCATCGTCCTCGCGGTGCTCTTCGCGTCGGTGGGCCTGATCAGCAGCACGGCGCTGGGCCGAATCCCCGGTTGGGCCCGAACCCTGTTCGTACTTGCCCTGATCGGTTTCGTGGCGAGCTGGCTCCTGCCGCTGCTTGGAGCCGTTCTCCTGAGCCAAACGGGTCCGGTCGACCCCCACGGCAGCGGGAACCTCGATTCCCAGCCGTACCCGCCCAGCGGCTCCGGAACGCCGACGGTCGGCTTCCTGATCCCCGTCTGGGTCGGGGTTCTTCTCCTGCTCGTGACCGCCGTCGGGGTCGGAACCTGGGCCCGGGTCCGGACCAACCGCGCCCTGTGGGAACTGCGCCGGAAGGGCCTGGCGAAGCTCCGTGAGGAACGGAAACGGCAGGAGAAGGACGCGGGACAGCGGACGGCACCCCGTCCCCACCGGAGCGGGGTGGGCACGAGACCGGTCGCCTTCTACAGCTCCTACCTGCCCTTTGTCGGGGCAGGCCAACAGTTCCGATCCTGGCCGGTCACCCTGAGACTGCGGCGGGACGACAATCAGGACCAGGCACAGGACGGCGATCCGGCCCCCTGCCACCTCGCGGACGTCACCGGAATCGAGCCCGCGACGGACACCGCCCTGGTGGAGGCCGTCTACGAGCGTCTGCGAGAGGGCCTGCCCGAACTCGCTGACGAGGGGACGCTGCCCGCCGCCGCACGCACCAGCCTCGCGGTCGCCGACTGCGTCTTCCTGCCCGGTGAGCGCGACGCGCCACCCCAGGGCCTGGTCAAGGACCTGGTCTACGGCCGTCCCACGCGGCTCGAACCGGACTGGGTCCACCGCCTCATCGATGTCTCCCACGAGCGGGCGCGCCACTTCCTGGAGATCGGAGTCAGCCTCTGGGAGGGCGAGCTGGTGGTCACCGTCTTCGTCCGGGTGACTTCCCGGGGCGGGCTGCTGCACATCGAGGGCGAGACCCTGGTCATGCCTCCGATCTCCGACCGCTACGCGGTTCCCGCGGGAGACCTGCCCCGAGGGAAGGACGCCGACGACTTCATCTTGGCGCTTTGGGGCGCGGCCACCGGTCTGTTCGGCGACTTCCAGCGGAACTTCGGCGAGGTGGGTGCCTCGAAGCGGATGAACAAGCGTGCCCGGGACCACGACGACGAGTACAACGCGGCCATCGCGAACGACTACCTCTTCGACTACTCACCCCGCCGGGGCGTGCGCGAGCTGGCCGCTGCCGACGGGCTCGAGCAGCTGTTCCAGTCGCACGACCTGCGCCGGGTCACCCACGCGGTGCGGGAGAAGGTCCTCGTCTGCGTGGGCGAGGTCCTCAGGGCCGAGGGCTACAGCACCGGCGAGGTGGCCCAGGTCGTCCAGAACTACAACGCCCAGAACATGGGCTTCGGTGACGTCAAGTTCGACCAGCGGACGAACCAGCCCGCAGGGGGCGGCGGCAAGGAGGGGAAGAGCGCGTGAACCACTTCTCGGGAAAGCAGAACTTCAGGGCGCACAACATGGCCTTCGGAGACGGAATCAACTTCGACCAGCGGAACACCTACCCCAACCACCCCGGCGAAAGTTCCGCGAGTTCCGAGGGGCAGCCCCGCGAACAGGGCCGCGAGGCCGACCGGCCCAAGCCCTCCGAGGCCGATGCGGTGGTCGTTACCGCCCTTGAATCCGAGTACCGGGCGGTCGCCGAGCACCTGGTCGAGCCCTTCGAGGAGCACTCCTCGAACGGCACCCTCTACCGGATCGGAACGCTCAAGGGAAAGCAGCGCACCCGCCGGGTCGCCCTCGCCCAGACCGGCCCGGGCAACGTCGACGCCGGGGTGCACCTGGAACGGGCTCGGGCCGCCTTCGACCCCGAGGTGATCGTGTTCGTGGGTGTGGCAGGCGGGATCAAGGACGTCCGCAAGGGGGACGTCGTGGTCGCCGACGCCGTTTACGACTACGAGACCGGCAAGGTCGACCAGGACGGGTTCCGTTCCAGGGCCAAGACAGAGGGACCCTCCCACCCGGCCATGCAGCGGGTCATGGACGTCGTTTTCCGCCAGGAGTGGCCCGCGCTGGCCAAGGTCGGCGTCCCGGGCCACACGCCCCGCGCCTTCGTGAAACCCATCGCCGCGGGCAACAAGGTCGTGGCCGACCGGAGCTCCGCCACCGCCGAGAGCCTGCGCCTGCACTGCGGTGACGCCGTCGCGGTGGAGATGGAGGGGTACGGGTTCTTGCGCGGCGCCTACCTGTCCTCGGGCACGCATGCCCTGGTGGTCCGTGGTATCTCGGACCTGGTCGACGGCAAGACCGCTGAGGAGGACGATTTCTGGCAGCCGGTCGCGGCCGGGTACGCCGCGGCCTTCACCTGTGCCTTCCTCGACCTCTTCGACCCCGGTGAGGGTGGGAAGTAGGGGACCGGGAAACACCGGAGGCGCCCGAAGGGGCCCCGGGCCGCAGCCCGAGCACGGGGCGGGCTGCGGCCCGGGGGCAGACCTCTAGTCCACCACGTGGTAGCGCCCGTCCCAGCGGACCATCGCCGCCGCGGAGCGCCGCTCCGCACCCACCTCGGGCAGGCCCACCACGTCGGCGAAGAACACCACGTGGTCGCCGACCTCCACGCGCTGTCGCACCGAGCACTCCAGCGCGGACAGCGCCTCGTCCAGGACGATCGCCCTGGTGCGCTCACCCCGGTGGTGGGGCACTCCGGACACCAGGAGCCGGGCGCTGGGCCGCCCCTCCGCGGAGAAGCGGCCCGCGATGGCGCGCTGGTCGGCGGCGAGCACGCTCACCGCGAACGCGCCCACCTCCTCGACCACCTCGGCCACGTAGCCGTCCCCGGCCACGCTCAGCATCACCACCGGGGGATCCGCAGAGACCGAAACCAGGGCGCTCACCGTCGCCCCGATGTCGTCGCGGCCGTCCGCGACGGTCACCACGGTCACCCCGGTCGGCAACAGCGCCATGGCCTCCAGGTAGGCGCCGCCGTCAACGCTCAACGGATCTCCCACGCACCCGGCATGCTCAGCGGACCGCCGACGGGCAGGCCCATCCGGACCGCCAGGTGCTCCAGCGGGCCCCAGGCGCTCAGGACGGTCTGCGGCTCGGACGAGGCCAGGTCCTCACTGGACTCGTGCTGGCGGAACCGGTCCAGCGGGTGCGGGCGCGGGAAGGCGCGCACCGGCAGCGCCCCGGCCCCGGCCTTGGCCCGGGCCAGCCGTACGGCCGTCTCGACCCCGCCCAGTTCGTCGACCAACCCGCGCTCCTGAGCGTCGGCCCCGGTCCAGATCCGGCCCTTGGCGACCTCGTGGATCTCGTCCCAAGTCCGCCCGCGGGCGGCCGCGACCTTGGTCACGAAGTCGTCGTAGATGGTGTCCAGGAGCAGGTTGATCCGCTCCCACTCGGACTCGCTGAACCCCTGCTCGGGGTCGAACATGCCCGCGTGCGCGCCCTCGCTCACCGAGTCCGAGGTGATCCCGAACCGCTTCTTGAGCTCGCCCAGGACCGGCTTTCCGGTGAGCACGCCGATGGACCCGGTGATGGTGGCGGGCTGGGCCACGATCGCGTCCGAACCCAGGGCGACGTAGTAGCCGCCGGACCCGGCGACGTCGCCCATGGTCGTGATGACCGGCTTGCCCGCCTCGCGGGTCAGCTGGCTCTCGCGGCGGATCAGGTCCGAGGCGATGGCCGAGCCGCCGCCGCTGTCCACCCGGAACACCACGGCCCGGACCCGGGGGTCATGGCGGGCGGCGCGGAACGCGGCGCAGACGGTGTCCGAACCCATCACGGCGCCGCCCAGCGGGGAGCGGCGGCTCTTGCCCAGGGTGATGCCGCCGCTGGCGGAGATGAGGGCGATGTGCTCGCCGCCGTCGGCGAACTTCGGCTTGGGCGCGGAGGCGTGCTTGCGGTGGTAGCGGGTGACGAACTGCAGTCCGGGCTCGGGGGAGTCCTTGCCCTTGTCGCGCACCTCCTTGGTGAGCTCGGCGTAGACCTCGTCCCGGTAGGCGAGCTGGTCGACCAGCCCGGCGTCCAGCGCCTCCCGGGCCAGGATCGGGGCGGTGTCGATGAGTTCGCGCACCCGCTCCTCGGTGAGGTCGCGGCTCTTGGCGACCGCCGTGACGATCTGGTCGTTCATGGACTGCACGATCCGGCCCATCGCCTCGCGGTGGGCCGGTGTGTACTCGGTCTGGGTGTACTGGTTGATCGCGTTCTTGTACTCGTGGCGCGCCCCGGCCTCGAACTTCACGTCGAGCTTGTCCAGGGCACCCTTGAGGAAGGTGGTGCGCGACCTCAGGCCGCTCAGGCCCACCAGACCGGTGGGCGAGAGAACGATCCGTGAGAAGGCGGTGGCCAGGTAGTAGGGGAGGTTGCCGTCTCCGGCCTCTCCGTAGGTGTCCGCCCAGGCCACGGCGGTCTTGCCGGTCGCACGGAAATCGGCGACCGTGTCCCGCAGCTCCTGGATCTTGGCGATACCCAGGGCACGGGCGTCCACGCGCACGATGAGAGCGCCCACCTCGGGGTCGCGGGCGCCGCGGCGGATTCCCTCCAGTACTTCCAGGTACTGCTGTTTGCGGCGGTTCATGATCTGGCTGAGGGGGTCGCCCGGTGAATCGTCGGCCACACCCTCCGTCAGGTCGAGTTCCAGCACCAACGGGCCCCGGGGCTTGGGGCCGAACCGGTTGAGGGACAAGGGCTCAGTGATCTTCGCGAGGTCCACCATGGACCCAGGGTAGTGGCGGTGGTTTCCCGGTGCGGCGGGTGTGTCGGGGGCGCTATGGTCGACTGTGCTCCGATCTGTCAGACGCGTGGTCGGCAGACCTGTAGAGAAGGGCGGAACGATCCATGGCGCGCACGACGGGCGAGGTCCGGCACCGGGCGGGAAGTGGTCGTGTTCTCGCGGTGAGTGCTGCGGCCCTCCTGGCGCTGAGCGCCTGCGCCGGTGAGTCGGCCGGCGAGATCGAACTGGAGCGCGGCGAGAGCGGCATGATGCCCGCTATCGAGCCGCCCGGCCCCGAGGGTTTCGACAGCGCCGACGTCGGTGGGGTGAGCATCGACGCCCCGGACGACTGGGAGGTCCAGAACGAGGGCGGTCAGCTGTGCATGACCCCGCCCGGTCAGAGCGCCTGCGCCTACGGTTCGGTCCAGCTGGTCCCCAAACAGGCCGCCAACCACCCGCAGGACTGGCCGAAGAAGGGCGACGCCTTCTACGACGACGACGGCTGGGCGGACAACACCGATAGCTGCCGCAGCCTCAACACCGCCGCCTCGGGCAACATCGGAGTGGACAAGGCCACGCTCACCAGTGACCACGGTCAGATCTTCGAGCACGCGGACGGCCTCAAGTCTCACCACTCGGTCTGGTCGGTCACCTGCGACAACGACGACACCTTCGAGGTGCGCATGTGGTTCCTGCCCGAGAGCGACGTGATGCTCTACGTGTGGTCCGCGGACGCCCAGTACAGCGCCCTCTACGACGAGATCGCCGCGTCGATGGACACCACCGAGTACCGCAACGCGTCCTAGCGCTCCCGTCCTGCATCCGTCCCGGTGTTCCGGCTCTCCCCGGTGCCCGGACGGGAATTCCATTCTGTTCCGACATCACCTGACAAACTCCGGCAAAACCCCTGTGGATTACTGGAACCGAGTGTCCCCGCGGTGCTTTGAGGCCATAGGCTCGTAACCGGTCAAGCAGTCAACGGAACTTGATGGGGTGCATGCGCTGGTGACCACCATGGAAACGTCGGGCCGGGTCGAACAGTACAAACTGGACAACGGACTGCGTCTGGTGACGGCTCCGGCCTCTACCGGCCAGGTCGCCTCGGTCAACCTCTGGTACGGGGTCGGGTCCCGACACGAGGTGCCCGGCCGCACCGGGTTCGCGCACCTCTTCGAACACCTGATGTTCCAGGGCAGCGGCAACGTCACCAAAGGCGAGCACTTCGACGTGGTCGAGCGGCTGGGCGGGGACATCAACGCCTCCACCTCCACCGACCGGACCAACTACTACGAGACGGTCCCCACGCACGCCCTGGACTCCGTCCTGTGGCTTGAGGCGGACCGCCTGGCGACCCTGCGCGAGGGCATGACCCAGGAGGTCCTGGACAACCAGCGCGACGTGGTCAAGAACGAGCGCCGCCAGCGCTACGACAACCAGCCCTACGGCACGGCCCTGGAACGCATCCTGCGCCTGGCCTACCCCGAGGGCCACCCCTACCACCACTCCACGATCGGCTCCATGGCCGACCTGGACGCCGCCGACCTGGACTACGTCAAGTCCTTCCACAAGGCGCACTACGGCCCGGACAACTGCGTCCTGACCATCGTCAGCGATCTGGAGTCCGCGGACGTCCTGGCGCGGGTCGAGAAGTACTTCGGCGCCATTCCCGCCCGCGACTTCATCCCCGAGCCCCCCGACCCCACCCTGCGCGCCCCGCTGGGCGGTCCGGTGCGGGACTCGGTCTCCGAGACGGTCCCGGCCGCCGGGGTGTTCATCGGCTTCCGCGTTCCCGCCTACGGTGAGCGCGAGCACGACGTCGCGCAGCTGGCCGCGGCCGTCCTCGGCCAGGGCCAGGGCAGCCGCCTGTACCGCTCCCTGGTCGTGGACCGGCCCATCGCCGCCGACGACGGCGGCGGCTCCGCCGACATCCTGCCCTTCCGCTACACCGACAGCCTGCTGCTGGTGAACATGCTCGCCCGCGAGGGTGTGGCCGGTGACGTCCTGGAGCAGGCCATCCGCGAGGAGGTCGCCAAGCTCGCCTCCGGGATCACCGATGAGGAACTGGACCGGGCCCGCGCCGTGCTGGAGCGCGAGCACCTCCACTCCATCGCCAGCCCTTCCGGACTGGCCGACTCCATCGGTAGCTGCACTCAGCTGCTCGGCGACCCCGAGCTCGCCTACACCTGGCCTGAGCGCTGGGCGGACGTCACCGCCGAGGAGGTCCGGGCCGTGGCCGAGCGCCTGCTGGTCGACGACAACATGCTGGTCGTGCGGTTCGACCCCGAGTCCGAGACCGCCGCCGAGACGCTCGAGGTGGAAGCCGAGGCCGACGCCGCGGCCAACGCCCCGCAGGGATAGCCGCCGTACCGGCGTCACCGCCACCCAGGCGTCACCGCCCGTTCCCGCCAAGCGCAGAAAGAGCCGCAGAGCATGCAGCAGACCCGCCCGGACCTCGGCGCCCCCGCGTCCTTCACCTTTCCCAAGCCGCAGCGCGTCAGCGTCGGCGGCGGCACCGTCGTCGCCATCGACGTGCCTGGCCAGCAGCTGGCCTCCCTCCGTCTCGTGCACCCCTTCGGTGGTGCCGTCGAGCCGCTCGACGCCATGGGCGTCAGCGCCCTGACTAGCGAGGCCCTGGAAGACGGCCCCGACGGCAACAGCTCCCTGGCCCCGGCCCTGGAGCGCTACGGCGCCGAGTGGATTTCCCGCGTCAACTGGGACGGTTTCATCACCGGCCTGGACGCGCCCACCAGCCGCCTCGGCGACGCCGTCCGCCTGTTCGCCGATGCCGTGCGCCGCCCCGCCCTGACCGCCGATGATGTCGTGCGCCGCCGCGAGCAGCTCCTGGAGCGCTTCTGGCTGGACGCCTCCTCGGCCTCCACCCTGGCCATGCGCAGCCTCGGCGGCCAGCTGTTCACCGGCCGCTACGCCACGCCCCTGGCCGGCGGCCCGGTCAAGCTGGCCGATATCACCCCCGAGACCGTCGCCCGCTTCCACGCCGACTCGATCGCCTCGGTCGCCGGCACCCTCGTGGTCGTCGGCGACCTGGCCAACGTCGACCTCGAGGAACTGGGCCGGATCGTCTTCGGTGACGCCTCGCCCACGCCTGAACGGCAGGTCACCGCGCCCGCCCCGCCGCCCGGCGAACTGCCCCGCGTGCTGATCGTGGACCGCCCCGGCTCGGTCCAGTCGGCCCTGGTCATCGCGCACCGCGCCCCCTCGCGCTCGCAGGTGGACCTGCCGCGCGCCGAGGGTGTCAGCGACGTCCTGGGCGGGATGTTCACCTCCCGCCTCAACATGGAGCTGCGCGAGCGCCTGGGCTACACCTACGGCGCTGGGAGCCGATTCGACCTGCGCCGCGACAGCGGGGTGTTCTTCATGAGCACGCAGGTGGAGGCCGCTACCACCGCGCACTCGGTCACCTCCTCCCTGGAGCAGATCAACAAGCTGCGCGACGGGGGCGTCACCGAGGACGAGCTCGCCTCGGTCCGTGAGTCCAACATCGTGGGGCTCCCGGTCACCTACTCGACCGCCCGGGCCATGGCTGGGGCGCTGGTCGACATGGTGGTGCACGACCTGCCCGACGACTACGTGGACCGCAACCGTGCCGGGTACGAGAAACTCACCGCCGAGGACCTGAACGGCGCCGCGGTCGAGTACCTTCGACCGGAGGAGGCCGTCGTGGTGGTGGTCGGCGACGCCGACAGCCTGCGCGAACCACTCGCCAAGACCGAGGTCGGCCCGGTCGAGGTGCGCTCTCCCGAGTCCCTCTGGAGCTGATCGCCAGGGGTTTCGTGCACGCGCCGACGCACGTGCACGAAACCCGGTTCAGGTCAAGGATTGGCAAGGGAGAGCCTTGTCATGGCATGTGTGGCTCTCCCTCGGACATAACGAAACCGAACCTATGTGTCAGCCATCAGGCAACCACCAGCGTGGACATTGCGTCATGCTGGTATAACGAGTGATCCGTGCACCTACGTGGTGACAGCGACCGCAATGCTCCGCAGGAGGCCACCATGGCCGGTGAATGGACCCGTGGATAACCGTGTCCTCCCTAGAAAACCCCCACACGCAGCGGCCCCAGACGTCGCCCGATTCCGCGCGTCCAGAGGCGGCCGTGGCTGAGCCGGAGGCCGGCGGACGGCTGCTGATGGGTCGCTACCAGCTGACCTCCGAGATCGCCCGCGGCGGTGTCGGCACCGTCTGGCGCGCCATGGACCTGGTCATCAAGCGCGAGGTCGCGGTCAAGGAGCTCCGCCTGCCCGCGGACCTGAGCCGTTCCGAGCGCGAGTCGCTGGTCCAGCGCACCACCCGCGAGGCCCGCGTCGCCGGGCGCCTCACCCACCCCAGCCTGGTCACCGTGCTGGACGTCGTGGACGAGGACGAGCGGCCGTGGATCGTCATGGAACTGCTGGAGGCCTCCACCCTGGAGGAGATCATCCAGGTCGGCGGCCCGCTGCCCTACCAGCGGGTGGCCGAGATCGGGCTGAACCTGATCGACGCGCTCAAGGTCGCGCACGGCGAGGGCATCGTCCACCGCGACGTCAAGCCGGACAACGTGATGATCAGCGAGGCCGGACGGGTGGTGCTGACCGACTTCGGACTGGCCGCCTGGAACGGTGAGTCCGCGCTGAGCTCCTCCGGGCGCATCATCGGCTCACCCGCCTACATCCCTCCGGAGCGCGCCAAGGCAGGCCCGGTCGGCCCCGAGTCCGACATTTGGTCCCTGGGCGCCACCCTGTACGCCGCCGTCGAGGGCTACCCGCCCTATGACCGCAAGGGCTACATCAAGATCCTGCGCCAGGAACAGCTGGACGAGCCGAAGGAGGCCGCCAACGCCGGTCCGCTCGCCCCGGTGCTGGCCGGGATGCTACGGGTCGAGCCCGGCGAGCGGCTGAGCGCGGAGAACGCCGCCAAGATGCTGCGCATCGCCGCCCTGGCCCCCTGGGCTCCGGAGAAGCCCGCCCCCGGTGAGACCCCGGTCGGCGGCCCCGATGGCGCCGCGGCCGAGGGCGAGCAGACCGAGGAGCGTGAGTCCGCCCGGGAGCACTTCCGCGCGGGCGCGCACGCCCTGGCCGAGTCCATCAGCGAACGGCTGCGGCACAGCCCGGAGGCGATGAACTCGATCATGCTGTCCATCCGCGAGTCCTCCGAGACGTTGGGCCTGACCAAGTCGGGCAAGCACTCCGACCGCAGCCACCTCACCCGGGCCGCCGCCGTGGGGCTGGGTATCATCGCCCTGCTGGCCCTGGTCATGTGGGCGCTCTTTGGTCTGGAGACATAGGCCGGTAAGTAAAAAGGGATGACCTCGCACGAGCTGCGAGGTCATCCCTTTTTCGTGGGGCCGGCGGGATTCGAACCCGCACTGTACAGCACCTAAAGCTGCCGTCTCCTGCCAGTTGGACTACGGCCCCGACGGGGCCACTCTACCGGGATTCGGGAGACGACCGGTCGTCCGGCCCCGTGGTTACCGGACGACCGATCAACCGGGTCAGACTCCCAGTTCCTTCTTGATGCGGTCCACGTGGCCGGTGGCCTTCACGTTGTAGAAGGCCTTCTGGACCTTGCCGTCGGCGCCCACGATGACGGTGGAGCGGATGACCCCCTGAACGACGCGGCCGTAGTTCTTCTTCTCACCAAAGGCCCCGTAGGCGCTCAGGGTGTCCTTGCCGGGGTCGCCGAGCAGGGTGAAGGTCAGGCTCTCCTTCTCCCGGAACTGGGCGAGCTTCTCGGGCTTGTCCGGGGAGACGCCCAGGACGGTGAAGCCCGCGGCGGCGAACTCGGTGAGGTTGTCCCGGAAGTCGCAGGCCTGGGTGGTGCACCCGGGCGTCATGGCGGCCGGGTAGAAGTACAGGACGACGCTCTTGCCGGTGTCGGCCAGCACCTTGCTCAGACTGACGGGCCGACCGTCGGCGTCGTCGAGGGTGAAGTCGGGTGCCTGGTCGCCGGGTTCGAGGCGGATGGGCTCGCTCACGATGTTTCTTCCTGTCTGCGGCTGGCGGACCGGGTATACCGGTCCGGATGTTCATGGCACACAGTACCGAGCGTCACGTTCTCGCTGCCGGGGGGCCGGTTCGTCGGCGCTGGTCGGCGAGGCGGTGGTTCTTCGGTTGCGATTCCGGTTCGGTTCATCCGCTTTGGGAGTGACCAGCGGTTCGATCACCTATTGTTGACCATGTGCTATAGGTTGGCCGCCCCCTGGGACATGGCGTAGCGTGCGCGGGCCGCCCGTGACCCGCAGGATGTGTCCGGCGGCCGCCGACCGGGACACATCCGCTTCGCTTTGGGAGTAGTTCGCCACGATGCCTGGATTCACACTCGACGAGGTCAGGGCTCGTACGCTCAAGGAACGCGACTCCTGGCTGACGGTCTACCTCGTGGACCCGATCGCGGTCCGGCTCGTGCGGCAGATCGCCAACCGGACGTCGATCACCCCCAACCAGCTGACCGTGGTCGCCCTCTTCCTGGGCCTGGGCGCGGCCGTGTGCTTCGCCTTCGGTTTCTGGCAGCTGCTCATCCTGGGTGCCCTGCTGTACTACGTGTGCTTCCTCGTGGACTGCACGGACGGCAAGCTCGCCCGGCTCACTGGCTCCGAATCGCTCTTCGGTGCCTGGATGGACTACGTCTCGGACCGCTTCCGGGTCCTGGTGTGCGTGGTCGCTTTGATGGGTGGCCAGTACCGGGAGACCGAGCACGTGGCGTTCGTCTGGCTGGCGCTGGCCGTGGTCTTCCTCGACATGCTGCGTTATCTGAACGCGCTCCAGGTGTACAAGGTCCGCCGGGAGATGCGTTCGCACCTGGCGGCGGCCCTGGAGCGGGCCCGCGCAGCGCTGTCCATGCTGGAGCCTGAGGGCAACGCCAGTGGTGACGCCACCGGTGACGCGACCGGCGGCGGCCGCCGGACGATGAGTGACGGCGGCGAGCAGGCGGTGCTGCGACACGGCATCGGCGTGCTGGAGCAGATCCTGCGCAGCCAGAACGAGCGGGAGGCGCGCAACCAGCGCACCGCGGGCAAGCAGCCGGACCTGACCCTGCCCAAGGTGGACCTGCACCAGGAGTTCCGGACTCGTTTCCCTTGGTACCAGCGGTTCTGGGCGGCGTTGAACGCCCGCCGGATCCGGACCCACCTGGTCGGCGGGATCGAGTTCCAGATGGCGGTCTTCATGGTCGCCCCGGTCGCCGCGGCCCTCTTCGGTCCGTGGATTATCGGCTGGATCACGGCGTTTGTCGGCGTTTTGCTGCTCGCCTTCGAGATCGCCATCATCTATAAACTGTGGTTGTCCACGCGGGACTTCTTCCGTGTGGTCGACGGAATCGATGGCGCGCTGAGATTTTCCGGTCCGTCCGACGGCGCGGAGGAGCAGGGTCAGGACACCGGCTCGGACTCGGACTCTCAGACAACCGTGCGCTAGTGGAGAGAGGCAGCCGAATGGCGGAAAGCGACACCGAACCGCGCCAGACCCCCGACGAGATCCAGGCTGAGATCAACCGGGAGCAGCGCCGGCTGGCGGAGACCCTGGACGAGCTCAGCGTGCAGGCCCGCCCGGCCAACATCGCCCGGCGCCAGGTCGCGAAGGCCAAGGAGCGGGGGACCCGGATCTTCGACGAGGCCCGGGCGCTCGTGCTCGGCGGCGGCGCGGTGCGTGTGGAGAGCCACCTGGTGCAGCCCGAGGAGGGCAGCATCGTGATCAAGGGTGACGACAAGGTGGTGACCACCTACCAGTCGCGCGGTCAGCTGCCGCCCGAGGCGCTGATCCTCGCGGCCGGGGTCGGTACGGTCATCGCGGTGGGTGTTGTCGCCTGGGCGGTCCGCCGCAAGCGGAAGTAGCCGCACCCAACCTCCGACAGTCCGGAACGGGGGCCCGCGCGAAGGATCGCGCGGGCCCCCGTTCCGTTGTGCCCGTTCCATGGCGTTCGGGGCTCTGTTGTCGGGGTGAGGATCAGAGGAAGGTCTGGCCCTCGCCCCGGTAGGTGGGCACCGCGCCCTCGTACGTTCCGGTGTCGGAGTCGATCAGATGCAGGGTGTCGAAGCGCTCGCAGAGCTCGCCGGCCTTGGCGTGGCGCATCCACACCCGGTCGCCGACGGCCAGGTCGCGGGCTGCCTCCCCGATCAGCGGGGTCTGGACCTCGCCCGCGCCCTCGGTGGCGCTGTAGGACAGGCCCGCCGGCAGGTGGGGGACCGGGGCGCGGTGGGCGTCGACGGGCCCGGAGGCCGGGTAGCCGCCGCCCAGGACGGTGGCCACGTTCGGGGCGGGCCGGCGGACCACGGGCAGCGCGAACAGCGCGGCGGGGCGGCCGCTGAAGGACCGGTACTGGTCGAACAGGTGCGGCTGGTAGAGGCCGGAACCGGCGGCCAGTTCGGTCACCGCCCGTTCGCGTCCGGTGGTGTGCAGACTCCCGGTACCACCGCCGTTGACGAAGCGAAGCGGGGCGACCCGGCGTACCGCGCGGGTGATCGCGGCCCGGCGTTTGGCCAGTTCCAGGGCGGAGCGGCGCTGGACGGCGCGTAGCAGGCGCCCGTACAGGGGACGGCCGGGGGGAGCGTCGCCCACCCCGGCGATCTGCCCTTCGTAGGCCATGATCCCGTCGAGTTCCAGCTCAGGGCGGCGTACGACGGCGCGGGCCAGCGCGGCGGCCTGGGCGGGGGTGCGGACGGGGGAGCGGTAGGCGCCCACGCGCACGCCGGGGCCCAGGGGCTGCCAGCTGGTGTCGATGTCCAGGCAGACCCGGACCGCCGGGGCGTCGGGGCCGCGGTCGGCCTTGGCCACGGCGGCGCGGATGAGGTCGAGGTGAGCGGTGCCGTCCACCATCAGGGTGATCACGCGTGCGGCGGCGGGGTCCGAGGCCAGTTCGGTGAGGGCGTCGGTGTCCGCGGTGGGGTAGGCGACGAGGATGTCGTCGCTGACCGGTTCGGGGCCCGCGGTGGCCAGCCAGAGCGCCTCGGGCAGGGTGAAGGCCATGATGCCCGCGTAGCCGGGCAGAGCTAGGGCGGTGCGCAGCAGTTCCCTGGAGCGCACGGACTTGCTGGCCACCCGGATGGGGCGCCCGTGGGCGCGGCGGGTGAGGTCGGCCGCGTTGGCGCGGAAGGCGGCCAGGTCGACCATGGCGAAGGGGGCCTGGATTTCGCGCGTGGCGGCCTCGTACTTCTCACGCAGGCTAGTCATGTCATGAGGATGCCAGAACATGAATGTCTTTCATATTGTCCGCAGGGTCCGATTTTGCGGGTTTCGATAAATTCCGGGGAACCCGCAGGTGACACGGGATACCCCGGGAACGACTTCACCGGTTCCGTACGCTCGATATCCTGGGGCGTCACGGCTGATCGGCCGGTCGACCCCGGGAGTGGTTCCTTTCATGAGCGAGCGCGAGTACGTCCTGACCCTTGCCTGCCCCGACAGTCGGGGCATCGTGGCCGCGGTGGCCAACCTGCTGGCCGACCACGGGTGCAACATCACCGAGAGTCAGCAGTACGGCGACCACTTCACCGGTCGCTTCTTCCTGCGGATGCAGTTCGTGACCGAGTCCGGGACCTCCGGCGCGGTCGGCGAGGATGTGCTGCGCGGCGCCTTCGCCGCCCTGGCCGGTGACTTCGGCAGCGGCCCCGGCGACTCGTTCGTCGAGTGGGACCTGCAGGCCCGGGACGTGCGCCCGCGCATGATCGTGATGGTGTCTAAGTTCGGGCACTGCCTCAACGACCTCCTCTACCGCCAGCGCAGCGGCCTGCTGGACATCGACATCGCCGCGGTGGTCTCCAACCACCCCGACCTGGAGTTCCTGGCTGACTCCTACGGCGTGGACTTCCACCACCTGCCGATCACCCCGCAGACCAAGCGTGAGCAGGAGGGGCGGATCCTGGAGCTGGTCGACTCCTACGATGTCGACCTGGTGGTGCTGGCCCGCTACATGCAGGTGCTCTCCGAGCAGCTGTGCACCAAGATGTCCGGGCGCATCATCAACATCCACCACTCCTTCCTCCCGAGCTTCAAGGGCGCCCGCCCTTACCACCAGGCACACTCACGCGGGGTGAAGCTGATCGGTGCCACCGCCCACTACGTCACGGCTGATCTGGACGAGGGCCCGATCATCGAGCAGGAGGTCTCCCGGGTCGGCCACACACACAGCCCGGAGCAGCTCACCGCGATCGGCCGCGACCTGGAGTCGGTGGCCCTGGCGCGCGCCGTCAACTGGCACGCCCAGCGCCGGGTCCTGCTCAACGGCGAGAAGACGGTCATCTTCGACTAGCCGATGACCCGGCGACGCGGCCGGGGACAACTCGATTTCGGACGCTCAGGGGTGCCTGCTGGCACCCCTGACGTTTTTCTGGCCCAGACGGGGTTCCGGATGGGGTTTTGGGGCAAGGATGGTAAGACCATGACCCTCTGTACCAGCAATTCATGGCTCTCAGTATCTTGTTGGCTACATAGAGTGTGTATATGGTGTGATGAGGTCGAAACCTCTCCGGTCGTCCCGACCCGGGCCGACCTGGGTTTCGGTCCATCAACCCTGAGTCGAACCGACTCTGATCAGGGGGCACAAATGGGCAAGCACTTCGACGACGTTGCCGGCAAGGGCAAGGAAGCCTTCGGCAAGGCCACCGGCGACCGCGGTACCGAGTTCGAGGGCAAGGCCGACCAGGCCAAGGCCGGGGCCAAGGACGCCGCGGACAAGGCCAAGGGCAAGGCCGAGGAGCTCAAGGACAAGGCCGAGGACGCGTTCGAGTCCGCGGGGGAGAAGATCAAGGACGTCTTCAAGAAGAAGTAGAAGACTCCAGAACGGTTTGCACACTGTTTTGCACACTGCGTAGGGGGACCAGTGTCGGACATGAAGACCGAAGCCGCGGTGCCGAGCGCCCGCGACGCCGCCAGTAAGCGTAACGCCGCCAACCGGGACGAGCAGCACGGCCACACCCAGATCGCCGACGGTGTCGTGGCCAAGATCGCCGGAATGGCGGCCCGTGAGATCGGCGGTGTCCACGCCATGGGCGGTGGGACTGCCCGCATGGTGGGGGCCGTGCGCGACGCCGTGAGCGGCGGTAGCTCTTCCAGCTCGGTGGCCCAGGGGGTCTCGGTCGAGGTCGGGGAGCGCCAGGCCGCCGTCGACATCGACGTGGTCGTCGAGTACGGCGCGGCCATCCAGGATCTGGCCGCCGCGGTGCGCCGCAACGTCACCAACGCGGTCGAGCGGATGACGGGCCTCGAGGTCACCGAGATCAACATCAAGGTGGACGACATCCACTTGCCCGAGGACGACGAGTCCGCCGACGACGGCGACTCCGAACCCAGGGTCCGCTAGCCGTGGCCGGCAGCGACGCCCGCAGCGAAACCGCACGGACCATCGCCGAGGCGGCCACGGGCTTTCCCGACGTGGTTGAACTGTCCTCCGGGGCCTTCGGAACCCTGAGCACGGCCGTGCCGGGGGGACGGATCCGGGGGGTGACGGTACGCGACGGCTACGTCGAGGTCGGCGTGGTCGTGCGCTACGGGCGTCCGCTGCCGGAGATCGCCACCGAGATCCGCCGGGGCCTGGCCCCATTGTCCGGCGGCCGCGCCGTCCACGTGTCCGTGGAGGACGTGGTCGCCGGCCTCGGTGATGGCACACGCACCACCGCCAGCTGAACACAGACCTACAAGCAGGGCGTTCTGATTAGAGGGGGTAGCCATGTGGCCCATCGTTGGACTGTCCTACGGGACGGTGCTCGGGCTCGCGGCGGCGTTCGGCGGGTTTCCCGCCTTCGCGCTGGTTCTGGTCCTCGGCCTCGTCGGGTTCGTCGCGGGCCGGGCGATGGAGGGTGAGATCGACCTCGCCGAGATGTTCACACGGCGGTCGGCGTAGACAGGGGTGAGGTCGTGGTCGGCGTTCGGAGCGATACGGTCCCCCGCCAACGGGTGGCCGCACCCCCGGGGGAGGGGGCTGGAAAGCACGCCCGCACGCGGGACCCCGGAGGCCGCACCGACATCCCGGGGGCCGTGATCGAGAAGACGGCCGCCAGGGCCGTCGGCGAGGTCCCCGGGGCGCGGGCCGCGCGTTCGAGGGCGGCCCGCGCTCGTGTCAGCGGAGAGGTCGTCCTTCTGCGGCTGCGCATCGAGGTGGACTACCCGCGGCCCACCCGTCAGGTCGCCCAGGCGGTACGCGAACACGTCAAGAACCGGCTCGAGTGGATCACCGGCAAACAGGTCCACCATATCGACATCGAGATCGCGGAGTTGGTGCGCTGACATGACCACCGTGGAAGAGGTGCTCGGTCGTCCGAGCCAGGGGCTCGACCGCCGCGCCAAGCGGGTCGCAGTCCACACGTTCCGGCCGCGCCGCTCCTGGCCTGCGGTGCTCACCGGACTCGTGATCCTGGTGGTGGCCGTGGTCGCCGCAGCCGAGGTCATCGCCGCTCTCGCGGGTAACCCGCTACGCCTGATCCCGGTCGGCGCAGCCACCGACTACGCGGCCGCCACCACCTGGTCGGAACCCTCCGTGCAGATCGCCTCGGGGGTCCTGGCACTGATCGGCCTGGCCCTGATCGTGGTCGCGCTGGCCCCCGGACAGAGCCGGTGGACCGCGTTGCGCACCGACGACCCGGCGCTGGTGGTCGGCCTGACCCGGCCCGCGCTGCGCCGGGCCGTGGCCGCTGCCGCCCAGGACGTGAGCGGGGTCGACAGCGTCAACGTGGCCGTGCGCGGCAACAAGCTCCGGGTGCACGTGCGCACCGGTATGCGCGAGTCACGCGGACTGCCCGCCGAGGTGACCGCGGCCGTGGAGCACCGTCTGGAGGAACTGGCACCGCTGCGAAGCATGCGGATCGCCACGCACGTTCGATACGCGGAGGGTTGACCATGGCGCGCGACAGGTCTCGGAGGTCGGCCCGGGGCAACCGCCTGGGCCTGGTGATCGTCGGATCGGTACTGCTGTCCGGGGGGCTGTCCGCCCTGGCGGTGGGGCAGGGCCTGTTCGGCGGTGACCTGGCCGCCTCGCCCCTGCTCGGGGATCAGGTGAACGAGGTGCTCGCCCAGCGGTGGGTGCCCTACGCGGCGGTGGCTGTCGCCTTTGTGGCGGGCTTCCTGGCCCTGCGGTGGCTGATGGTGCAGGGCATGAACGACACAGTGGGTCGACTCTTCCTGGAACGCGACGACGCGGGCAACGTCGAGATGACCGAGAGCGTGGCCCGCGGCGCCCTGGAACAGGAGGTCGCCGACTACCCGGGGGTCCGCCGGGCCCGAGCCCGCCTGACCGAGTCCAGCGACCGTCCGCACCTGCGGCTGGCGCTGACCCTGGAGGACGATGCCGACGTGGCGAGCGTGTGGCAGCGGGTCCGCTCGGAGGCGATCGCCAACCTGCGCGGCGCACTCGAACTGGACCAGGTCCCCACGGTCATCCGGATGTCTATGACCGCCCCGGCTAAGAACCCCCGGCGCAGCCTGGCCTGAGGTACTCCGGGAACCAGCGGGGGTCGGCGCGCACTGCGCGCCGACCCCTTTCGCGTGCTACGTCCAGGACAGGATCGCGTTGAGGTTCGTGGGTAGCCCGGGGAATTTCTCTGGTTCGCTTGATCCGTCCGCGGGAACCCGGTACCAGCTGGTGTCGCCGTTCGGCGCCTTGGAGCGGAAGACGACCTCGGAGGAGTCGTGGGACACGAAAGCGGCGGAGTTGGACCGGGTGCCCTCCGGGATCAGGGTCCGGTCGGCGGGCAGCGGTTCCTGTTCGATGTAGATGACGCCCTCGTTCGCCGCCTCGTACTCCGCGGGGGTCTCCGAAGTGAACTCCATGACGCTCAGCACGTTGTCGTCGAAGACCAGGGTGCCGTCGTCGAGTGCCTGGAAGGTGGCCGTCGGGTCCACCCGCACATCGGAGGAGCGGTTCGAGTTGATGCCGTCACGGGTCAGATCGACCACGTCGGCGCCGACCTGGTCGCTGAGGTCGTAGTAGTGCGCGAGGTGCGAGTCGACGCTTCCGACCAGCCCCGTGCCGTCGTCGATCACGGCCATGCCGACGAAGTGGTGCCCGTAGAGCACGGCGGCGTCGATCCCCGGTACGACCGTGAGCTGGTCGCAACGCATCCTGGCGCAGGTGCCGTCGAGGTCGGTGATCTCCCCGCTCTCCAGATCCATCGCGTGGATGGTGTGCTCGCTCCCGCCTTCGTCCTGAACGAAGAGGATTCTGTCGCGCTCCGGGTCGGCCACCGGGTGGACGTAGTTGATCGGGGTAGCGAAGTCGCCGACCTCCTGTTCGGGGCTGAGCGCCGTGAACACGCCGTCCTCGGACAGGACTCCGAACCCCTTGACGTCGTTACCGTTCACCTCCTCACTGAAGGTGACCAGGACGAGGTGCCGCTCGGGGAACAGGGGAGGCGCCTCCTTGTGGCACGAGGTGCCCAGGGCGATACCGGCGTCCACCGCCCGGCCGTGCGAGAGGTCCGGGGACTCGGCGCGGTCGACGCCCAGGATGTCGAAGCGGGCATGGAGAATCTGCTCGGCGGTGTCGGAGTACAGGGTGTACTCGACCCACCCTTCCCGCACACCGCAGTTGGCCGTGAGGATCCCGGGGTCGGCCAGAGAAGGCGTGTTCGAGCTTTCTTCCTCGGACTCCTCCTCGGTGTCCTCTTCCTGAGGGGCTTCTTCCTCTGCGGCGGGGGACTCAGCCGAGGCTGAGGTGGTTTCCTCTTCGCCCGAGGAACTGTTGACGAGGCCGCAGCCCGAGAGGAACAGGGACAGCGCGGCCGTGGGGACGAGCACGCGCATAACTGGGGAAAGGGTTCTGGAGGTCACGGCCGAAATCTATACCACTCGCGGATGGTGTGAATTCGCGGGGTTTTCGGAATTGAAGTGAGAACATCCACGCGTTTTTCGCGAAAGGCGGATGGGGGCAGGCCGATCCGCTGAAAATCCGAGCCCGGACGGCCTGGTCCGAGCGCGATGGTCGGATGCGGTCAAAGGGGAGCGGTCCGTAGTGGGTCGGCGGGCTTCGTCTGGGGTCGGGCCTGTGTATGCGGCTTCCTCCCCATGAAAGTACGTTGTGTACACAGTGTGCTCAAAGTACGCTTGTCGCATGACTCAGACGCTGTCCTCTCGAGAGTTCCGTGCCCACCTGTCCGAAGCGATCGACCGGGCGAAGTCAGGCGACGCCACCGTGGTGACTCGTCATGGCAGAGCCGTCGGGGCTTTCGTGCCGATGGAGGTCTTGGAACAGGCCAGGGTCCGGGAGGAGGAAGAGCTGCGCAGACTCGTCGAGGAAAGGCGGAACTCCCCCACGGTCCCGATCGCTGACGTCATGGCTGAGACCTTGGCGCGTGATGAGTAAGTACACGACTGTGTTCAAGGTCGAGGCGCAGCTGGAACTCCGCAAGGTGCCACGCGATTACGCTATGGCCATCCTGCGCAAACTCGCCGAGCTGGAAACCGACCCGTTCGCGTTCGGTACCACCGCACTGGTCGGTGTGCCCGGGCACCGTCGACTGAGAGCCGGGGACTGCCGTGTGGTCTACACGGTCGACAATGGTCAGTTGATCATTGTCGTGGTCCAGGCGGGACATCGGTCGACGATCTACGACTGAGCGACCGCCCACAGGGCTCCGGGAATTGCCGTGAGAGAATCCGTGGATTTCCTGCTGCGAAAGGCCCGGGACAGGGGCGAGTCTGGTGGCGAGCTGGGCTCGAGCCACCAGACCCGGGGTGACGGTCGACTGGGCGAGCGGGTGGGAAGCTCAAGCCCGGTTGTCGACCGTGCGCCTGGTACAACCCGAGATGTCCCCAGGTGATTCCCGTTCGGAAGATCAGATCCGTCTCTCGGCGCCTGTGTGTACTCTGGTAGCCAGACGTGTACTACAGGGGGTGAGCATGTCCGCGCTCGGTATCGAGTTCACAGAGGCGGAGTCGGAACAGATTCGGCAGACAGCTGCCGCTGAGCAGCGGTCACCGCAGGAGCTGGTCCAGGAGATGCGGGAGAGCGTGCTCGCCGATGTCCGTCGCCGCCGCTTCGAGGCTGCGGCAAAGCGCGTCACCACCCTCTCCGTCGAGCTCAACGAAAGGCTCGCCAAGTAGGTGGACGACGTCTTCTACCTGGACTCGGTGATGGTCATCGAAATCACCACCATGGCCCTGGCCCAGGAAGGCCAGGGCCCTGCCATGGTTCGCGAAACCGGGCTGCTGGAGAGTGCGGTCCACCGCCCGATGGGGTCTTCGTTCGGGGACGAGCACTACCCGGACATCTTTGAGAAGGCCGCTGCGTTGATGCACTCCCTGGCCAGAAACCATGTGTTCTTCGACGGCAACAAGCGAGCCGCGTGGAACTCCGCGGCGACTTTCCTCGAAGTGAACGGGTGGCCCCTGGCGGAACCTGTCGATGTGGATCGCGCCGAGCGTTTCGTCCTCGACGTCGCCGAGGGAAAACTCGGCGATATCGAGGCCATCGCCGCTGCCCTGCGCACTTTTCACGCGCTGAACCGAACTGCTGGGCCGCTCAGCACTCGATGACGTTGACCGCGAGGCCGCCGCGGCTGGTCTCCTTGTACTTGCCGTGCATGTCGCGCATCGTCTTGATAACCCTGTCCAGTGCAACGGTTAATAACATGCCACCGTACTGCCTCGGAGAGGACTGAAAATCCTCAGCTGGGGTCTACCCCTTCAGGGGCGGGTGTCATGTGTTGGTTGTTGAAGCGTGTGCTCGACCGGAGAAGAGCATGGGGGCCAGAGCGTCGTGCAGTTCGCTCGTGGTCCGGCTGATTTCGGCGTGCAGGTAAGCCTTGTCATCCAGGGCTTCGAGGGAAGCTCCGATCTCCTGCTGAACGTGTAGGGGAGGTAGAGCCGTAGGGAGCGATCGCAGTGTGTCCATCGTGAGCGAACTGACCGTGCTTCCAGAGGCGTGTCTGTCGATCCAGTGTTGGACCGTGGGCAGGGTCAGATAGTGCACCAGGTACACGGGATCCATTCGTTCGGACGGGCGCACACGAAGCAGTTGGGTGCTGTACAGCCAGTCCTGTTGATCCGAGGTGACCCGGGCGAATCTGCCGAGTGTTCCGGTTCGGGTGCCGACGATATCGCCCGAGCGGAGCCGGTAGCGGTGCAGCCGTCCAGCCGTCGTGCGGGCGACGTGGGCCAGGCCGGTATCCGACACTCGCCGGTCGGCGATGTCGCCGGGTCTGACCAGCGGGGTTCCCTGCTTGCCGAGCTCCTGGGAGGGCAGGGTCGCGCCAGAGGGGCCTGCTTGGATCTCGCAGACCTCGTCCAGCCGATGCCCGCTCCAACCGTCGGGTAGCGGGCCGATTAACGAATCCATTTCCGTGCCTCCTGGAGCACCTGACTGGTTTTGGCATCGAGGTAGGGAATCTGTGCCTCCAGAGAGTCCAGGTATCGGATGAGTGACGTGAGCACTTCCGCTTGCTCTGCCTGGCCCGTCTGCGGTGCACGTCCGGTGACATAGATCGATGGGCGAAGTGAGTACTTCTTGTCGCGTATCTCCTGAATCTTTGCGACGTAGCTGATACTCGACGATTCACTCTTGGAGCCATCTCGCTCCCCGTTACGCCACCCGTTGTATGCGTGTTGGACGAGTGCGATGTCCTCTTCTCGGAGAGTTCGGATCGTACGCGAGGTCATGCTGCCGAGTCCGTTAGCGTCGATGAAGAGGACCTCCTCGCACCTACCTGTCGGAGCTTTCAGTATCCACAGGGTCACGGGGATGGCGGTGTGCTGGAAGAGCCGACTGGGGAGGGTGATGAGACACTCCACGGCACCATCCTCGACCATGTTCGCCCTGATCACGGCTTCCTTGGCGTTGGCCGAGCTTGATGCGCCGTTGGCCATCACCACGCCCGCCCTACCGTTCGGAGAAAGGCGGTCGATCACGTGCTGGAGCCAGCGGAAGTTCGCGTTCTCCTCCGGTGGTTCTCCGTAGCGGAAGCTCTCGCGCGTGGAGTCTCCGGGGGGGCTGCACATGCGCAGGTTGAACGGCGGATTGGCCAGGACGAGATCTGCGGTGTCGTCTGCGGAGTCGCGGTCCCAGGGCAATCCGGGGCGGCGGCCGAAGTCGGCCTCGATGCCGTGCATCAGCATGTTCATACTGGCGATACCGAAGACCAGCTCGTTCAAAGTGGTACCGCTGACACGGGGGATTCGCGTCGGATCGGTTTCCGTTCGTGCTCGTACGGCCTCAGCCAGGAACTCGCCCGTCCGACAGAAGGGGTCGTACACACTGTCGAAAGGATTATCGGGTGTGAGGAGGTCCACCATCATGCGCACCACTGGCTCCGGGGTGCGCAGATCCGAGTGGCGGGAAAGAGCGCTGTTGAAGGCGGTCAACAGGATGTCCTGCTCCTGGCCTTGGGCGTCGATCGTGTCAACTCCACGAACTGCCGTGGTGAAGGCGTCAGCCCCCAGCCTTTGGAGATAGCCGGGGACGAAAGGGGGGATGTGGCCGCAGAAGTCGGCCGCGAACACGGACCCGTCAACGGTGCCGTGACCGGTCCGTTCCCTTAAAAGGCCCCACTGTTCAGCATGTGAGGCGCGGAGAAAGACGAGTACCGCGATGAGGAGAGCGGACTCGGTTGGTTCGCACAAACCCCGAAGGTCGTTCAGCAAACGGAAGACGGCGCTGTCGACGCTGTCGGTGTCGACCGGGAATCGATGTCTTGGTCCTGACATCGCTCCCGGGGCGTCGCCCGCCACTGTGGCGCGCACGCGATCGGCGTAGGTGGCACCGGCTGATTCGTGCGGGTGGCGGGCGTTGGCCGGGATGGCACGTGTGGACAGCCATGCGATGACCTGGTCGAGGTCGAACAGGTTGCCTTCTTCGTCCGCCGGTTCGGGGAAGTTGGCCTCGCGCTTGCCCCAGTTGGTCACTGCGGCGCGGCTGACCTCGGCATAGCGGGCAAGTTGTGCCCTCGATACGAGTTTCAGTTCGTTCTGATCCACGACGGTCTTCCTCAGAAACTCGGCGGAAGGTCACCCCTGCACATCTGTTCCTTGACCAGGAGCACCTCGGGCACCCTGTCCATGGGTTTGATCCCGGTTGCGGCTTCGGGGTTGATATAGGACAGCACTGCGTAGAGTTTGGCGTGGTCCGCCTCCAGATGGCGGTGGTGGATCGGCTCGCAGTGCATGATGCGGTTGCGCAGTAGGCGCAGGGAATAGAGCTGGTCCTGGAGGTCGCGGCGCGGCCCCCGGTAGCCGGGAAAGGCGCGGTGGAGCGCAGGGACCCAGAGAACCCGGTCGTACCTGCGGGCGAGCAGCGAGGTCCAGAAACCGAGGGACAGTTCGGCGACGATGTCGTCTGGGGTGGCCGCACGGCGAAAGCGGGACTGCGCTTGGCGGACGAGGCGCTGCCCCTCGTTGTCCAGCGGGGCCCTGTTCCACCAGTCCTCCTGCCTGAAGTGGGTGCCCAGGCGGTTGTGGACTGAGTTACGCAAGGCTAGTTCGAATGTGTGCAAAGGGCCCAAGAAGGCAGCGGAGACCATGGTGTTCCAGTAGTACAGGTTGGCAGCCCTGGCCGGGTCGCCCTGACTGTGCCGGAGATAGGGCGTCAGGCGCGGGGAGGAGTACACGGAGTTCATCCACTCCGGGAAGCCAGTGCTCACGACAACCTTCGATCTACCTCGGGTCGGGCCGCAGAGGGTAGGGGGTGACAGATCGGGTACTATAAGAGTCGTACGCCCCGGGTTCGCCTCTGCATCGCATGCCACCCGGGGCACGGCTTTTTCCGGGGCAGGGTTACACGCGCCGCCCGGGTGGGTTCACCGAAAGCGCGATCGCATGGACCATCCTTCAAACAAAAAGGTACACACGGCGATCGTGTTGGTCAAGCGCACTCCAGTGCGCGATCTTTGTTAACATCTATCCGTGCGGTGCGACGCTCGTTAATACGTGCAGAGCGGCGCCCCTCAGCACTCGATGACGTTGACCGCGAGGCCGCCGCGGCTGGTCTCCTTGTACTTGTCGTGCATGTCCCGGCCGGTGTCGCGCATGGTTTTGATGACCTTGTCCAGGCTCACGAAGTGGCTGCCGTCGCCGCGCAGGGCCATGCGGGTGGCGCTGATCGCCTTGACGGAGGCCAGCGCGTTGCGTTCGATGCACGGGATCTGGACCAGGCCGCCGATCGGGTCGCAGGTCAGGCCCAGGTTGTGCTCCATGGCGATCTCCGCCGCGTTCTCCACCTGGGCCGGGGAACCGCCCAGCACCTCGGCCAGTCCGGCCGCCGCCATCGAGGAGGCCGAACCCACCTCGCCTTGGCAGCCCACCTCGGCGCCGGAGATGGACGCGTTCTGCTTGAACAGTATGCCGATGGCCGCCGCGGTCAGCATGAAGCGGACCACGCCGTCGTCGCCCGCGCCCGGGCTGAAGTGCAGGTAGTAGTGCAGGACCGCCGGGACGATACCGGCCGCGCCGTTGGTCGGGGCGGTCACCACGCGGCCGCCCGCGGCGTTCTCCTCGTTGACGGCCAGGGCGTACAGCGTGATCCAGTCACTGCCGCGCATCGGGTCCGGGTCCACGTGGGTGGGGGCGAGTAGGCCGTGGTCGTCGCAGTTGCCGCCCAGCTGGCGGTAGAGCCGGTGCGCCCGGCGGGGCACCTTCAGGCCGCCGGGCAGGCTGCCCTCGGTGGTTACCCCGCGGCGCACGCACTGGCGCATCGCCGCCCAGATCTCCAGCAGCTCGGCGCGGATCTCGGCCGGGGTGCGGCCGAAGGCCTGTTCGTTGGCGAGCATCAGGGCGCTGATCGACATGCCCGTCTGGTCGCACAGCTCCAGCAGCTCCTCGGCGGAAGCGAAGGGGTAGGGGACCTCGGTGTCGTCGGCCTTGATCCGGTCCGCGCCCGCGGCCCGCTCGTCCACGACGAAACCGCCGCCCACCGAGTAGTACACCTTGGCCGCCACCTCGACGCCCTTGGTGTCCAGCGCCACGAAGCGCATCCCGTTCGGGTGGTCGGGCAGGCTCTCCTTACGCCGGAAGTCCACGTCGACGGCAGGGTCGAAGGCCACCGGTGGGCCGTCCGGGCCGCCCAGGAACAGCGTCCTGGCGGTCCGCACCTCCTCCACCAGCTGCGGGACGGAGTCCACGTCCACGAGCTCGGGGGCATGCCCCATCAGCCCCAGGATCACGGCCGTGTCGCTGCCGTGTCCCTTGCCGGTGAGCGCCAGGGAGCCGTACAGCTCCGCCCGCACGTGGGAGACCCGCGACAGCAGGCCTTCGGTACGCAGCCCGGATACGAACGTCCGGGCCGCCTTCATCGGGCCGACGGTGTGCGAACTGGACGGTCCGATACCGATCTTGAACAGGTCGAAGACGCTGATGGCCATGGCTGTCCTCCTCATTGAGCACAGGGGATGGGGCCGTGGTGACCGGCGCCGTGTGGGCCTTCGCGGCCCACACGGCGGGCACTGCTACAGGTTGGGGTAGAGCGGGCGCTTGGTAGCCAGAGCGCTGACGC